>PHAM01000072.1 GCA_002841685.1 Elusimicrobia bacterium HGW-Elusimicrobia-2
AAAAAATTTGCAGTTCAGGTGCCTTTCAATTTGCTATAAAAATTGTAAATTGCTACGATTTGGCTGGCGAAAGTAGAGAATCGCTCAATTTAGGTAAAAATCTTTTTGCAGCAAGGGCGCGCGTTATTTGAATAATATCCGGCAATGTGCTAATATTCCAACTGGATAAAAAGAAACGGAGGTTTTAAAATGGCAAAGATTTATTATGACAAGGATGCAAGTTTGTCGGCGTTGAAAGGTAAAACTGTGGCTGTCATAGGTTACGGTTCTCAGGGGCACGCGCAGGCGCAGAATCTCAGGGATTCGGGCGTTAACGTCATCGTCGCTGACCTGCCCGGTTCCGACAATTTTGAACAGGCAAAGAAAGACGGCTTCAAACCCGTCACCTGCGCGGAAGCGGTCAAAAAAGCTTTCTGGGTGCAGATGCTCGTTCCCGACGAGCTCCAGGCTATAATTTATAAAAACGATGTTGAGCCCAATTTAAAAAAAGGTATGGTTCTGGGTTTTTCCCACGGATTCAACATACGCTTCGGCCAGATAAAGCCGCCGAAAACGATTGATGTCGTGATGGTCGCCCCGAAAGGGCCCGGTCATCTTGTCAGGGATGTGTATGCCGCCGGCGGCGGCGTGCCGAATCTCATAGCCGTTCATCAGAACGTGTCCAAAAAAGCCAAACAGCTGGCGCTGGCCTATTCAAAAGGGATAGGCGGCACCCGTGCCGGTACACTGGAGACGACTTTTTCAGAAGAGACGGAAACGGATCTTTTCGGCGAGCAGGTCGTCCTCTGCGGCGGCGTTGTGGAGCTGGTCAAGGCCGGATTTGAGACTCTCGTTGAGGCGGGGTACCAGCCGGAGATCGCATATTTTGAATGTTTCCACGAGCTCAAGCTCATCGTCGATCTTATGCACACGAAAGGCATAGGCTGGATGAACTATTCCATCTCCGACACCGCCGAATACGGCGAATATTCAAGAGGCCCGAGGATAATAACTGACGAGACGAAGAAAGAGATGAAAAAGATCCTCAGGGAAATCGTCTCCGGCGAATTCGCGAAAGAATGGCTGCTTGAAAACAGAGTCGGCCGTCCCGTGTTCAATCAGGCGAGAAAGGAAAGCTTTGAGCTTAAGATAGAGGAAGTGGGCGGCAAACTCCGAAAGATGATGCGCTGGCTGAAAAAATAGATCCGGATGCGGGTTTCAAAAGAAGTCATACCGGTGCTGCTGCCGCTGGGCGCCGTTTTCGCGGTTTTGGTTGTGCCTCTGTTTCTGCCGGTGAAAAAGGAGCTGCTGTCAAGCTGGAACTTTTACGCGGCGGCGCTTGTTTTTGCCGTCGCTTTGTGGACGCTGTGGTTTTTCAGGGATCCCAATATAAAAGTCAACGCCTCAGACGCGCACATCCTCTCTCCGGCTTCCGGACGCGTGATGTCCATCGAGGAAACAGACCGTGGTACAAAAGTTGTGCGGATTTTTATGAATGTGTGCAGCTACCACATCCAGCGCGCGCCTTACGGCGGCACGGTTAGGATGATAACTTATACGCACGGAAGTTTTATCAATGCCGCGAAGAGCGACGCGCACATCAAAAACGAGAGAAACGAAGTGCTGTTTGACACTCCCCGCGGCGTCATAGCCGTCACGCAGATCGTCGGTTCCATAGCCCGGCGGATACTCTGCTGGAAAAAAGAGGGTGAGAAGATCTCGCAGGGCGAAAAGTTCGGCATGATAAAGTTCGGCTCCCAGGTGGATTGCGAATTCCCCGCTTCGTGCGAAGTGCTGGTGAAGGAGCGCGACAGCCTTGACTGCGCGCGTTCGGTGATAGCGAAATGGTGATCAAAAGATTCAGGACGGGGATATATCTTCCCAGCGTTTTCACGGCGATCAATATCGGCTGCGGTTTTATGTCGGTTATCTTCGCCCTTCAGGAGAAATATTCTCTGGCCGCCTGGCTCATCGTTATAGGATGGGTGATGGATTCCATGGATGGTCATCTGGCTCGCATGACAAACACCGGCTCCAAATTCGGTGTGGAGTTTGACAGCATAGCGGATATGGTTTCTTTCGGCATGGCCCCGGCTCTGCTTGTGTGGATATACTACCTCAAGGATTTTCGCCTCGGCTGGGCTGTCTGCCTTTTGTTTGTGCTGACCGCGGCGATCCGCCTGGCGCGTTTTAACACTTCCGCTTCCTCTGAAGAGAAATCGACTTATTTTGAGGGCCTTCCGTCACCGGCGGCCGCGGGAATACTGGCTGCTTTTGTTCTGCTGATGGAAATATACAAGGCGGATTCCCCAAAACGGAGTTTCAGGTTTCTTGTTGAAAGAGCGCCGCTTTTCGCTCACATCCTGCCGTTTATAATAATTCTTATCTCATTCCTGATGCTGACAAAACTGAGATACCCCCACGGAACCAGATTCAAACTCACGGGTATGCTGCCTATGAGGGTTTTCATAATAACGATCGTGTGGCTGGTGCTTTTCGTGATGTATCCGGAAAGCATTATATCGTTGATGCTGATAGCCTATCTGCTCTACGGATTGCTGGATATTGTCATCAGGACAATCAGGATGAGGAAGGAAAGGTCCTGATGTCCGGAAAAATAATCATATTTGACACGACTCTGCGCGACGGCGAGCAGTCACCGGGGGCGTCGCTTACGAGCGACCAGAAACTCATAATAGCGCGCGAGCTCGAGAAGATGAAAGTGGATGTTATAGAGGCCGGTTTCGCCATATCCTCACCCGACGATTATAAGAGCATAGAAAGGATTTCATCCGTGATGAAGAATGTGACGGTGTGTTCGCTCGCGCGGGCCGTTGAAAAAGATATCACCGCCGCCGCCGGCGCCCTTTCCAGCGCCCGGCATAAACGCATACACACTTTTATTGCCACCTCTCCCGTGCACATGAAATACAAGCTCAGAATGTCAAAAGCCGAGGTTGTTTCAAATGCCGTGGGAGCGGTAAAACTGGCGCGCGGATATTGCGATGAGGTGGAATTCTCCTGCGAGGACGCCACCAGGAGCGATAAAAAATTCCTCCGCGAAATAATTGAAAAAGTCATATCCGCCGGAGCCGGTATAATAAACATTCCCGATACCGTTGGTTATGCCTATCCGGAAGAGATGGGAAAACTCATAAGCTACCTTCTGTCCAATGTGAAGAATTCGCACAAAGCCGTTTTTTCGGTGCACTGCCACAATGACCTGGGCCTGGGCACTGCAAATTCCCTGGCGGCGGTTATCGCCGGAGCCGGCCAGGTGGAATGCACTATAAACGGCCTGGGCGAACGCGCCGGGAACGCGGCTCTGGAAGAAATAGTCATGGCCCTGAAAGTGCGTTTCCCGAAGATAAAAACCGGCGTTGACACTCACGCGATAGCGCGCGTGTCGGGGATGGTCTCGCACATGACCGGCATCGCCGTTCAGCCGAATAAAGCCGTTGTCGGAGCAAATGCTTTCGCCCATGAGGCCGGCATCCATCAGGACGGCGTGCTCAAAAAAGCCCAGACATACGAGATAATGAAGCCGGAAGATGTGGGGATATCGGGTTCGCTTCTCGTTCTCGGAAAGCATTCCGGCCGCGCGGCCCTGGATAAAAAGCTGAAAGATCTCGGTTTTCAGATCGGAAAAGACAAACTTAATGAGATATTTGTCGAGTTTAAAAAGCTGGCCGACAAAAAGAAAAAGGTTTATGACGAAGATATAATAGCGCTCATAGAAAAGGACATGGGCAGAAGAGACGGCTTTGAGCTGAAAAATTTTGAGGTGCACACCACCCCGTCCGGCTCAAAGGGAAAGGTTACGCTCAAAAAAGGCGGAAAGATATTCAGGAGTGAGGCCTCCGGCGACGGGCCCGTCGACAGCGTGCTCAAGGCGGTGGAGGCGGTCAGCGGCAGGAAGGGGAAACTCACTGATTATCATGTGAAGTCCATTACCGTAGGAAAAGACGCGCAGGGCGAGGTGCGGCTCCGGGCGGCTTTCGGAAAAAAAGTGTTCGCGGGCGTCTCATCATCCACGGATATAATAGAGGCATCCATACTGGCATACCTTTCCGCTCTTAACAAACTTGAATTGCGGAATATCAAAGGATGATCTATGAATTACGTTGAAAACATTCTATCGCACGCCTCGGGAAGGAAAAGCACCTCCGCCGGGGAATATATAGAGGCCCGCTGCGACACGGTTCTGATGAACGATGTGACGGGGCCTTTGGCGGTGAAAGAATTCCTCAAAAGAGGAAAGAAGATAAAGAACCCCGGCTCGGTTGTGATCGTCTGCGATCACTTCACGCCCAATAAAGACATCAAATCCGCTGAAAATGTGAAATTCCTGAGGGATTTCGCTAAAAAGCAGAAGATAAGATTTTTTGAGATCGGCGACGGCGGCGTCGAGCATGTCATTCTGCCGGAGAAAGGAATCGTCAAGCCCGGCGACGTTGTCATAGGCGCGGATTCTCACACCTGCACATACGGGGCGCTGGGCGCTTTTTCCACAGGCGTCGGTTCCACCGATGCGGCTTTCGCCATGCTCACCGGAAAGATCTGGTTCATGGTGCCGGAGGTCATGGAATTTGTTTACAGCGGAAAAAAAGGAAAATTCATAACAGGCAAGGATCTTATTCTCCTGACCATCGGGAAGATAGGCGTAAACGGCGCGAATTACAAAGCCATGAAATTCGCGGGGCCGGTCATACGCGCTCTTTCAATGGATGAGAGATTCACCATGTGCAACATGGCCATTGAGGCCGGCGGAAAAGCCGGTTTTGTCGTGCCTGATAAAAAAACCGCGGAGTATATTAAGGGGCGTCCGGGTAAGAAGGCCAGGGTTTTCGCCGACGGAGCTTCGGCTCAGACACTCAAAATGGATATAAGCTCCGTTAAGCCTCTTGTCGCCGCGCCGCATCTTCCCGATAAAGTCGGGCCCGCCGCGAAAATGAATAAAGTGAAAATAGACCAGGCCGTCATAGGTTCCTGCACAAACGGCAGGATAAGCGATTTCGCGCAGGCGGCGAAGATAATGAAAGGCAGGAAGATAAGCGCCGGATTGCGCTGTATAATCCTGCCCGGCAGTCAGCAAGTCTATGCCGAGGCCTTGAAGAAAGGTTACATAGAGACATTTCTGAAAGCGGGATGCGTTATAGCGCCGCCCACCTGCGGGCCGTGCCTGGGCGGCCACATGGGGATACTCGCCGGCGGAGAAACGGCGATATCCACGACCAACAGGAATTTTGTCGGCAGGATGGGGGCCACCAGCTCCCGTGTGTATCTTGCCTCGCCCTACACGGCGGCCGCCTCGGCGCTCAGGGGGCGTATAATATCGCCGGAACAGCTTTAGGGATTTAAAACGGAGAGAAAATGAAAAATATTATCAAAGGCCGCGCTTATGTCGTCGGGGATTCGGTAGATACGGATGTGATAATACCGGCGCGGTTTCTCACGACGGACAATGCGAATGAACTGGCCGCGCACTGTATGGAGGACCTGGATAAAGATTTCAGCAAAAAGGTGAAGACGGGCGATATCATCGTCGCCGGAGACAACTTCGGCTGCGGCTCATCGCGCGAACACGCGCCCATAGCCATAAAGGCATCGGGCATCTCGGCCGTTATAGCCAAATCCTTCGCGCGTATTTTTCTGCGCAACTGCATAAACATAGGCCTCATGGTTTTTGTCTGTGACATGAAAAAAGACACCCGCCCGGGCGATGAGATAACGGTTGACATGCAGAAGGGCGAGATCGCCAACGCCCGCACGAAAAAGATTTATCAGGTGAAGCCCGTCCCGGAATTCATAAAGAAAATAGTGTCCTCCGGCGGCCTTCTGAATTATGCCGTTCAAAGGAGAAAATGAGATGAAGAAACACAAGATAGCGGTTATAGGCGGAGACGGAACAGGGCCTGAAGTTGTAGCTGAAGGTCTGAAAGTCCTTAAAGCGGCCTCAAAAAAGTTCGGCTTTGAGTATGAGACGACAATGCTGGACTGGGGCGGCGAGAGATATATGAAGACAGGCAAAATGATGCCTGACGACGGGATAGAAACGCTGAAAAAATTTGACGCCATATATCTGGGCGCTGTTGGACATCCGGAAGTGAAACCCGGGATTCTTGAAAAAGGACTGCTGCTTCGCATGAGGTTTGAGCTTGAGCAATATATTAATCTGCGGCCAGTGAAACTTTATCCCGGCGTGTGGACGCCCATAAAAGACAAAGGCCCGGATGAGATAGACTATGTTGTCGTGAGGGAAAACAACGAGGGGCTCTACACGGGCATGGGCGAGTTCAAAAACAAGGGAACAAAAGATGAAATCGCTCTGCAAACATCATACAATACGAGAGCGGGGGTTGAACGGTGCATAAGATACGCTTTTGAATTCACCAGAAAAAGAAACAAGAGAAAACAGCTCACGCTCTGCGGAAAGACAAATGTTCTCACCTACGCGTGGGATCTATGGGAAAGGACTTTCTATGAGGTCGCCAAGGAATACAGCGATATAAAAACAGATTATACGCATGTTGACGCCACCTGTATGTGGATGGTGAAAAACCCGGAATGGTTTGACGTTATCGTCACGGACAACATGTTCGGCGACATAATCACCGATCTCGCGGCGATGACGCAGGGCGGAATGGGAATCGCCGCCGGAGGAAACATTAATCCGGAGGGCGTGTCCATGTTCGAGCCCATAGGCGGTTCCGCGCCCAAATACACGGGTAAAAATGTGATCAATCCACTGGCCGCGATATGTTCGCTCGGGATGCTGCTTTCAAACATCGGCGAAGAAGAAGCCGCGGTCGCCGTTGAAAAAGCGGTGATGAGGGCCACGGCCGGAAAGATCAAATCCATGTCGGCAGGCAAAATGGGCATGGGCACGACGGAAGTCGGCGATTACATAGCAAGCCTCATCTGAGTGCCGCGGCCCTTTGTTTGACAAAAACGCGCAATTGTGAGACAATGATGTACATAAAGATGTACGTTTTAAGGGAGGTATGATATGACGACACTCACAGCCACGGATGCCCGCCGCGAGTTTTTTGATATTATCAGCGGCGCGGCAAAAAGCCACAAAATATACAGGATCAGTCACCGCAAGGGCGCGACGGTGCTTATGTCCGAAGAGGACTATGAAAGCCTGATAGAATCGCTGGAGCTTCTTTCTATTCCCGGCTTCAGGGCGAGTATGAAAAAGTCTGTTCGCCAAATGAAAAAAGGCGAGACATTTTCCTTTGAAGAGGTGTTATATGCAACGCATTAAATAGATGCGCATAAGGATTTAAGGGTTTCATTAGGATGATCCCATTGGGTAAACTGATTTATAAGGGCTTTTTCGAGAA
>PHAM01000073.1 GCA_002841685.1 Elusimicrobia bacterium HGW-Elusimicrobia-2
TTCAGAGTGGGAACTGTCAGCGAGGGGGAAGGGGTTTTTCTTGATGGGAACAGAACGGATTATAAAGGATTCAGGCATTTCTCTTAAAGAGAGCGCTGTGTTCGAGAGCGGCTCTCCCGAGGAAACCAGGGCGATAGCTTCGGGTTTTGCCGCTACGCTTAAAAGCGGCGATGTTGTTCTGCTGGCGGGAGATCTGGGGTCGGGCAAGACCGAGTTTACCCGGGGCATCGTCTCCTGCTTCGGCTCTGAATCCGATGTCAGCAGTCCGAGTTACAAGCTCATCAACAGATACGACGGTACCCCCACTGTGTATCACATGGATTTTTACAGGATCAAAGAGAGCGGAGAAATTTTTGACATAGGCATCGAGGAACTTTTCGCGGAAAAAGCGGTTTTCATAGTGGAATGGCCGGAAACAGGCCTCGAATTTTTTAAGAATTTTTATCTCGTCAGAATAAAATCTTTATCCGGAGATAACAGAGAGATCCGGATATTTGAGAGCGGCACAGCGGAAATATCGGAATGAGTGAATTATATGTCAGCACTTCCATGGGCGAGTATGCCATCGCCGCTGTGATGGGAAGCCGCCGAAGTTTTTATCACACGGATTTCGGCAAGCGCGATCTGGACGGATTCTTTGAATGTTTCGCGAAAGTGAAAGACGAGTTCCCCCTTTCAACGTTTAGAAAAATATTTGTTGAAATAGGCCCGGGTTCCTTTACCGGCGTCAGGGTCGGCGTCACTTTCGCGCGTGTGCTCGCGCAGCAGCTCAGGATCCCGCTCATAGCCATGAGGTCGCTTGATGTGGCCGCCGCGGGTGCGGCTTTTGAGTCCGCCGTCTTAGGCGTGGCGGCCCCGGGTGAAACGGTGGTCGCTATGCTGGATACGGGGAACGGGTTCGTCTACGGAGCTGTTTATCCCGGCGGCGTCATCGGCGCCGCAGCCAATGCGGATATTTACGCTGTGGAAATAGACGAATGGCTTGATTATGCGCTGTCGCTCCCCGGAAAACTGTGTTTGTGCGGCAGAATATCTCAGCGTGATGAAGATATCCTGAAGAAGAAAAACCTGAAATTTTTAAAGCTCAAAGCTACGGATATACTGGAGAATATGATTCTGCTTTCCGCCTCTGTTGATGATCACGTGGGGGAGGCAAAGGGCGAGGCGGCATCGAGGGCTTCGGAAATAGTGCCGATATACATAAGCCGCAAACAGGCGGAAGCCAAATGGCAGGAAAAATTGGAGGATGAAATGGTCAAAATATCCCAGCTTGTGGCAAAAAAAGAAGGGGTCAGAGAAGATATCAAAAACCTTGAAAAGGTAAAAAGGGAGAAGGAGCGGGAGATAGAAGATATCGCGCAGCTCTCAGAGACGGTCGACGCTATCCGCGGGGAATTGGCATCTTCCATGGATGAACTGTCAATACTCAACGCCAAAAGAACGGCATATACCGAATCAATTGCGGCGAAAGAGAAAAAAATAGAGGAATATGAAAAGAAACTTGAAGATTTAAAAAGCCGTTTGCGGGATTGCTCGCGGGAGCTGGCCTTGAGGGAGGCGAAATATGAGAAGATTAAAAAACTTCCGCCTGAAATCCCGAGGGAAGTGGAGATCTATATCCAGCAGCGTGATGAGCTCAGGCAGGAAGTGGAGAATCTGAAAGAGGAAAAGGGCAATTACAGCCGCCAGATCGACGAGCTCGCCACTTCCCGTTTTGAAGAAGTGTTTGAGAGAATAAAGAAAGAAGAAGAGATGCTGGGCGCGCTTTCTGACAAACGCCGCTGGAAAGAGGAAGAAATAAAGACGCTGGAAGAAAGCATCAAAGATATCAATCGTAAACGGGCTTTGGCGGAAGAAGCCGCGCTTGAGACGGCGGACTTAGACGCCGCGTCAAAAGAAATAACAAAGCCCTCCTCGCCCCTTGCCGGGCCGGAAGCTCCGGGCGGGGCTGAAACGGAAACTGAAGCGCCGCCAGAGCCGGAGATAGCCTTCGCGCCTGAGACGGCGGACTCAGAAGCCGCGCCTGAGATGACGCCTGAAGAGATTGAAGAGCCGCCTGTCATCGTTGCGCTCGCGCCTGAGCCTGAAGCCGCGGGCGTGCCGTCTTCCTCGTCGGAAGAAGCCGCGCCTGAAACGGCGGACTCAGAAGCCGCAGAGGAACCGCCCCCCCGTGAATCAACTCCCGTAAAAGCAGACGAGGATATAACGGAAGAAATATCTGATCACACCGCGCAGGAAAGCTCTGATGAGAAAACGCCTGAAGCTGATGAATTTAAAAAGATGGACAAGCGACTGCCGGTAGATCCGCTGAAAAAAATGAGTGTTGAGAACCTGGAATATATGGTAAGGCCTTTCGGCATTAAAGATCTTCCCGAAGTCATGAACATAGAAGAGGCTTCTTCCGAAAGGCCCTGGCGGCGCCAGATGTTCAAGGAGGAACTGGCTATTCCCGTGTCCAAACTTTACACGCTTTCCGGACGCTGGCAGCGGCGTGACAAGATGTCCCTTATGGCATACGCGGTGTTCTGGGTCGTTTCGGAAAAAGCGCACATAATCAATTTTGCCGTGGCTCCGGCTGAGTGTAACAAGGGCGTCGGTAGCTGCCTTTTGTATGAGATTTTGAAAAAAGCCTCAAGCCTGGGCTGCAAATCGGCCTATCTTGAAGTCCGCGTTTCCGGGCAAGCCGCGCATAAATTGCTTGAGAAAGCGGGTTTTACCAGAACAGCCGAGCGCAAGGATTATTTCGGCTATCCGAAAGAAGACGCTTTTATTTACGAGCGAAAACTGCAATAATGCACTTTGTAAAATGGAGGTGAATATGAGAAAATTAAAACTTGGGATACCGAAAGGATCCCTGGAAAATTCAACGATAGCGCTCTTTGGCAAAGCCGGTTTCAATATTTCCGCCAAATCAAGGTCGTACAGCCCCGACTGCGATGATGATGAGATAGAAGTGCTGCTGATCCGGCCGCAGGAAATGGCGAAGTATATCACTGACGGCATAGTCGATTGTGGCCTGGCGGGCTTTGACTGGATACTGGAATCCGGCCTCAAGGTCAAAGAGATATGCGAACTCAATTACTCCAAAAGTTCGTTCGGCCCCGCCAAATGGGTGATAGCCGTCAGAAATGACTCTAAAATCAAGAAAGTGTCCCAGCTTGCGGGGAAACGGATTTCCACGGAGCTCATGAATGTGCTCAAAAAATGGCTCGTGAAGAAAGGGGTGAGGGCGAAGATAGATTTTTCCTGGGGCGCTACCGAGACCAAGGCCGGCACGCTTGCCGACGCTATATGCGAGCTCACCGAAACGGGAGAATCCATCAGAAGAAACAACCTGAGGGTCATAGATGAGGTTATGGTTTCCACCACACGATTTATATCATCCCCATCTGCGTACAGCGACTCCTGGAAAAAATCCAAGATGGAAGACATAGCGCTGCTCCTCAAAGGCGCGCTCAAGGCGGAAGGCCTGGTGGGATTGAAGATGAACGTTTCCGCCGGACGCGTTAAGAAAGTTGAGCAGATCCTTAAGAAGTACAGCAATCCCACGATATCGTCACTGGCCTTCGGCGGCGGTATGGCCATGGAGGTTGTCCTGATGGAGGTGACCGCCAGAAACATAATTCCTCTTCTGAAAAAATCCGGAGCCGCAGATATTATAGAGTACCCGCTGACGAAAGTTATACGATGAATGATATAAGAGTGCGCTTTGCGCCGTCGCCTACGGGGTATTTTCACATAGGCAGCGCGCGCACCGCGCTGTATAACTGGCTCTATGCCCGCGGCCGCGGCGGAAAATTCATCCTCAGGATCGAAGACACCGATGAGGCCCGCTCCACCGTGCCGTCTGTCAGATCGATAATAAAGGGGCTGAAGTTCATGGGGATCAAATGGGATGAGGGCCCGCTCATTGTAAAAAATGAAAAAGGCGAAGACGAGATAACCTCGGTCGGCCCCTGCGGCCCGTATTTTCAGGCTCAGAGAAGGAATTTTTACACTCAGGCCGTTGATACTCTGTTGAGCGCGAAAAGAGCCTATCGCTGTTTCTGCTCTCACGAGGAGCTCGCCGCTGAGAGAAAATCCCAGCTTGAATCGAAGGGCAGGGTGGGCTATTCTGGCAAATGCCGGGATCTCAGCCATGCTCAGATAAGTCAGCTTATGGCGGAAGGCAGAGAGCCGGTAATCAGGTTCAGGGTGGAAGAAGGCCGGACTGTGAGTTTTCACGACGGCATAAGAGGCGATATCAGCGTGCGGTCTGATGAGATCGGGGATTTCGTGATCATGCGCTCCGGCGGTTTACCGATATATAATTTTGCCTGTGTTGTTGACGATCATATGATGAAGATAAGCGATGTGATAAGAGGGGAAGATCATATTTCAAACACGCCCAAACAGATAATGCTTTATGAGGCGCTGGGCTGGGAAGTGCCGCGTTTCACGCACCTTACAATGATCCTTGATATTGACGGCTCCAGGTTATCTAAAAGGAGCGGGGCCCGTTCCCTGCTGGAATACGCCGATGAGGGTTTCATCAGGGAGGCGATCGTGAATTATCTCGCGCTTCTGGGATGGGCCACGAAAGACAGCCGGAATATTTTTTCTCCGGATGAGCTTGAAAGGGAATTCTCTCTCTCGAGATGCGGTCAGTCGGCCGCGGTTTTCGATAATGATAAACTTCTGTGGCTCAACGCCCAGCACATAAAAAACCTTTCAGGCGCTGATATCAGGCGCCGCGCCTCGGCTGTTATTAAAGAGGCCGGTATGGATAAATATCCGGAAGAGAGGCTCACGGCCGCGATTGAGATGGAAAAAGAAAAGATAAAGAAACTCACGGAAATACCCGAAAAGATCGGGTTCCTGTTTGATAGTGATTTTGAAGATGACGCCGATGTTAAGAGCAGGGCCGCCGATACGGTGCGTATCGTGGCAAAGCTGGCGAAAGCGCTTGAGAGCGCGGAACCTTTCAGCGGCGAGAAGATAGAGGAAAAAGTCAGGGCCTTCGCCAAAGCGGAAGACATCAAGACAAAAGATATTTTCCATCCCCTGAGGTGGGCGCTTTCCGGCCGGTCAAAGGGGCCGTCTCTTTTTCATATGTGCGCTTTTCTCGGCAAAGACGAAGCGCTTCAAAGAATAGGCGGATATATCGGCCGTTACGGCGGCTCTGGAGGTGAATAATGGATTCAGAATTTTTCGCGTTGGTGCTCATGTTCCAGCAGTCGGTAATGCTGCATCTGGGGAAAATGTCAAATCCCTCAACCGGTAAAGCGGAAAGGAATCTGGTACAGGCTAAAATGTCGGTGGATATACTGGAAATGCTCAACAAGAAGACAAAAGGCAATCTGGACAAGGAAGAAGAGAAGTTTCTCGCTAATGTTCTCGCGGACGCCCAGCTCAATTACGCGTCAGAAGCGGCAAAGACCGAGGCTCAGCTCAAAAAGCCAGCAGCGGACACAGGTACGCCGGCGCCTGACGCCGCCAATGAGAAATCTGAAAAAGATAAGAAGTAAAATACAAACAGTTATAATTGAGTTTTTGCCATAAGCGCAAAACTTTAGAATTGTAAGGTGAAACTATTTTTTTTGTAATCTGAAAAACACACCCAGGCCCTCAGTCAGTATTTTAAGGTCACTCAGAGAGGTTATTTTTTTTAGTTTTCTTAGTAAATATTTGGGCCGGAAATAAAATTCTTTAAAAGCTCTTTTTTGCCATGCGATTAGTTCTTCCTGATTTATGTTTTGCTGCACAAGTATGGGTTTTGATTTTGTAAGTGGAGCAAAATCTTCCCAACGGATAGAGCTTGATATGTATCCCGCGTTTAGAGCTTCAGTATAAAGATCTGTCCCCGGGAACGGCGTGGTTAGAAAAAAAGTGGCGTTGTCAAGTTCCAGTTCTTTGGCATAGTTAATTGTTTGACGTATAGTTTCACATGTTTCGCCTATGTTTCCCAGCATGAAGCTGGCATGTACATTTAATCCGGCTTCAGCGGCTGTCTTTACAGCTTTTCTGCCCATAGCCACTGTGGCATTTTTCCGCATTATATCCAGTATTTTCTGTGAACCTGATTCCAGGCCGAAAGAAATTTTACGACAGCCCGCCTTTTTCATTTCATCAAGCATTTCTTTATCAATGACATTTACCCGCCCGAAGCATATCCACGCAATCTCAAGTTTCCGGGCAGTTATCATCCGGCATATATCAATAACACGTTTTTTGTTTAAGGTGAAAGTGTCGTCGTAAAAGTTGAATTCCCGTATTCCGTATTTTTCAACACATTCTTCAATTTCATCCACAACCATTTTGACCCGGCGGTACCGAACACGCCGTTTCCATACCAGTTTTGAGATACAGTGCATACAGTCGTAAGGGCATCCTCTTGAGGTCATAATTGAAGTTGATTTGAAATTACTCACTTTTTTTGTCGGTGCCTGGTAATATAAGTCCAGATTAAACAAATCCCTTGCGGGGAACGGGATGGTGTCTATATCTTTAATCAGCTCCCGTTCCTCGGTTAGACTTACTTTTCCGTTCTGTTTGTAAGCGATTCCTTTAATCTTACTGTAATCGTCGGATCCTGAAGAAATAGCCGCTGCCAATTCGCAGAAAGTCAGTTCGCCTTCCCCTCTCACGGCAAAATCAATACAACCTGTTTTAATAATTTCTTCGGGGAAAGCGGTTGGATGAGGCCCGCCGGCAATCACGAATGTGCGGGCATTAATGCTTTTTACAATTTTTGCTACCGCTACCACATGATTAAAAGCCGGAGTGGGAGCGCTTATGCCAACTAAGTCAGGCTGATATTTAAGTATGGCCATCTCAATATCGGAGTAATCCATGCCGCATGTTTCAGCGTCTAAAATATTTATGCCGCAATCCAGATGTTCTCTGAGGTATCCAGCCAGATAGGCCAGATTAAGAGGGATTGCATGGCCGCCGGAATTTTTTATTCCGCTGAATTTGATGTAAGGCGGATTTATTAACAGTATATTCACGCTAAATTACCGGCACATGCAAAAACGCATTTTCCTCCACTTGCTTCGTAAATCATTTAAAAGCAAAATTGCCATCCCGCCGCGACGCCATGGCAGGCATGCTGATATGATATTATAAACAGGCGCATGTATCAAGGTCAGGAATCGCTATTTCAAAAAATGAGCGAATTTGTTACATTTAGTCAATCAATGAAAAAGAGTATTGAGTCTGTTGCATAAACCCCCACCGACAGGGAAAATATGATATAATTCAGCAATAACGATTAAAGATGGAGGGAAAAATGGGATACAATTTCAAAGA
>PHAM01000074.1 GCA_002841685.1 Elusimicrobia bacterium HGW-Elusimicrobia-2
TGTCCCGAGCAAGATTTCTCCCTACGGTCGAAATGACATGAGCGAGGGATCCGGAATGACAGACTGTTGTTTTTGTCATCGGAGTATGAATAATGCGGGATTTCCATGCCAACGAATAACAATCGGCAAGCTTAATTTGCATTAAGATTGCGCCTTTTTCCTGCGCGCCATCACGGTTTTACAAAATTTTCCGAATTTTTTGTCCTTATTCCTTTTTTCAAGTTTACTCATTGTGTTATGCTGCATTTCTTTTTGGAGTTTTATGTAGCTGAGGTATTTTTTGTTATCTAACTCGCCGGAATCCAGGGCGTCTTTTACAGCGCAGCCAACTTCCCCTCCGTGCGAACAGTTTGAATATTTGCATTTTAGGGCGATTTCTTCTAATTTTTTGAATATTTCCCCGGTATCGTCTTCTGTCAAATCTCCGGACATACCAAATTCCCGCATGCCGGGATTATCTATAACAATACCGCCATTATCTAAAACGTGCAGCGATCTGAGGCAGGTTGTATGTGTCCCTTTTTTTGTGTAATCGCTAAGCGCGCCTATTTCTAAAGTTTCCTTACCTATCAAACTGTTTATCAGGGAGGATTTACCCACGCCGGAAGAACCGATGAAACAATAGGTTGTTTTTTTCCGGATGAATTTTTTCAGCCCGGATGTTCCGCCGTCCGTTATGCCGCTGGAGGGGATTATATGCAGCCTCGGGAATCTTTTTTTAATAAGTGATATTTTCTCCCGCAGTTCTTCTCCGGATATCAGATCAGTTTTATTCAGGACGAGGACAGGCCGTATTTTGCAATTTGTGACGGCCGTCAGATATCTTTCCAGGCGGTTCAGGTTGTAATCCCGGTCAAGGCCCTGTATTATAAAAGCCGCGTCTATGTTCGCTCCTATGGGTTGACTGTCCGCGCCGCCCGCGGATCTGCGGAGGAGGATATTTTTTCTCGGCAGTATAACCTTTATTGTGGGGTGGTTTTCTTCCAGCCCCGATAGCGAGACCCAGTCGCCGACCACGGGAAAATTCTCTTTCTCCATGGAGGTATAGAATATCTTTCCGGTGATCTTCGAGGCGTATTCGCCTTGTTCCCCCGCTACGGTGTAGGTGTCTTTGTGGCAGGATGTCACACGCGTCATGGACGAGACGGGAAGTTTTAAAAAAGCCCTGGACTCTTCAAAAAAAGCGTTGTAGCCGAAATCTTCAAGCCGCATAAAAACAATCCCGTTCCGCCTCGTGCGAGTTCAAATTAAACTCAATAAGTATCGAAATGTTTCATCCGCCGGAAGAGGAGTCAACCTCTGGCACCATTTCCGTCCAGCTCTTTTAATATTTTTTCCGGGCGGAAAGGCCAGTGCTTCATCCAGATGCCGCAGGCGTTGTTTATCGCCACGCTTATGCAGGCGGAAGCGCCGTCGCAGGCGAGCTCGCCGATGGACTTTCCGACATAGGGTGTTATAGAATCCGCGACTTCTATAAGTTCCACCTCAAAATCTTCCGGCATGTCATTTATGTTCTGTATCGGATAATCCGTAAAAGTGTCGGTGAGGCATTTGCCCCCTTTGTCAAATTCCATCCCTTCGTATAGTGTGTGCCCTATTGTTTTCAGCACCCCGCCGTAAACCTGGCCTTTGGCGAGGTCCGGATTTATAGGCACGCCGCAGTCGTGAAGGGCGTGGTATTTGTCCACTTTTACCATGCCGGTGCGTTTGTTTACTGAAACCTGACAGAAATGAGCGGCGTAAGGTATGGGGGATTTTTGAGTTGTAAAAGCGCCGCTCGATATGAGCTGTCCGGCGCCGTCGCCGGCCTGTGTGGCGAGAGCAAGTTCTTTGAAGGTCATATTTTTTGATTTTGTTCCCACTTTCCCGACGGGCATTATTTTTACCTGCGAGGGTTTGAGCTTCAGGATGTTTGCGGCGCTCTGTATTATTAGTTTTTTCATGTTCCGCGCGGCGACATAAGCGGCGTTTCCGGTGAAAAATGTTCCGCTTGAGGCGTAAGACCCCTTATCAAAAGGCGTTGTGTCCGTGTCCGCTGCGGTGACCGCTATCTGCTCCTGATTCACGCCGAGCTCTTCGGCCGCGATCTTCGCGGCGACGGTGTCTTCCCCCGTGCCCAGGTCCGCGCCGCCGATATAGAGCATAAAGGTGCCGTCGGAGATCATTTTTACCATGGCGTTGGCCGCGTCAAGCCCGGGAATCCCTGAGCCCTGCATCATCACGGCCATGCCTTTCCCCTGGACGATGTCGTCGCCGAGCGAGGATTTTTTGTTTGTCCATGTGTTGTATTTCTTTAGGCCCTGTTTTATGCATTCCTGTAAACCGCAGCTTGATAATTTTTGCGCAAGGCCTTCTCTTCCTTCGCCGAGCTGTTTGAGAATATCAATTCGGTAGCCCTTTGTGACGAGGTTTTTGGATAGGAAATCCTCAAATTTCATGCCGAGTTTCTGGGCTAATTGGGCAAGGACGATGTGCACCGTGAAATTTGTCTGAGGCACACCATAGCCCTGATAGGCCCCGGAGACGATGTTATTGGTGTAGTATGCCGCCACCTCATAGGACATATTTTCACAGGTGAAGAGGGGCAGTGTTTTTGAGCAGCCGTTCATGGGAACGGTAAGGGCGTGAGGCCCGTAGCCGCCGGAATCAATCTTTGTTTTTATGGAAAGCGCCGTGAGTTTACCGCTTTTGTCGGCTCCGGCCTTTACCGTCATGAACATTGCCGGCCGGGTTCTTATGGTGAACTCATCTTTCCTGCTTATCCTGTAATAAACGGGTCTGCCTGACTGGTAAGCGATTGTCCCGACGAGATCCTCCACTCCGCAGTCCTGTTTCGCTCCGAATCCCCCGCCGACTTTTTCCTTGATAACGCGCACTTTGTTTTCGGCGAGCCCGAGAATGTTCGCGACGATCCTGCGCACATGGAATGGCGTCTGGACGGAGGTGTGTATTATGAGCCGCCCGTTTTTCATGTAAGCGTAAGCCGTGTGGGGTTCCATGGGCGTGTGCTGTACGGGAGGAGTGGAGCAGGCGGCCTCGGCTATGACGGCCGCTTTCTTAAAACCTTTGTCCATATCGCCGATACCGCCGGAATTTCTGCAGATAATATTTTTTTTCGGGATAGCTCCCACATCAAGAGGATCCAATTTTTTGGCGTCGCGGTCATGTATGACGGGCGCGCCCGGGGCGGAGGCTTCTTCAATACTGAATACAGGTTTAAGGACTTTGTACCGCACTTTTATTTTTAAAGCCGCTTTTTTCGCAAGCTCAAGGGATGTAGCGGCCACGGCGGCCACCCTGTCGCCGATAAATCGCATTTTAGCGTTTATAACCTGTTGGTCATAAGGAGAGGGTTCGGGATAGCTCTGCCCGGCCTGAGTGTACCAGGTCTTGGGCGAGTTTTTGTGGGTGAGGATGTATTCAACACCTTCCATTTTTTCCGCCCCGGATGTGTCTATGGAAATTATTTCCGCGTGAGGATAGGGGCTGCCCAGGACATAAATATGGAGAGCGTCAGGCGCGACATAATCCTCAACGTATGAATTTTCGGCTTTCACCATCTGAAGAGCGTCTATCTTTTCAGTTATTTTTCCGACGACACGATAATCTTTTTTGTATTCCCTGGTGAAATCCTTTGGTTTTTTTCCTTTGGTGATAATATCCAGCGCATTGTATATCTGCTTGTATCCGGTGCAGCGGCACAGCACACCGCTCAAGGCGTCGTTTATCTGTTGACGGGAAGGCTTTTTTACTTCATCCAGCAGTGCTTTGACGGCGAGTATCTGGGCGGGGGTGCAGTAGCCGCATTGGACGATGCCGGCGTCTATGAAGGCCTGCTGTATTTTGTGAAGTTTTCCGCCTTTGGAAAGCGCCTCTACCGTCGTGATATTTTTTCCGTTTATCTGCGGGGCGATCAGGAGACAGGAATTAACGAGTTTTCCATCCAGAAGGATGGAGCAGTTGCCGCATTTTCCCTCTTCGTCACAACCTTTTCTCACGGAATTGATATGCAGTTCCTTCAGTATATCAAGCGCTTTTTTTTCAGCCGGCGCCTCAAGTTCCACATTTTTGCCGTTCAAATTGAATTTTATTTTCATCCCTGTCTCCTTACAAAAGCTTTCTCAGAAGCGAGGCCAAATGGCTCTCAATCATTCTCTGTTTTACGCGCGCGCTGACTTTTACATTCGCGGCGGCGGGAATGTCTTTTAAGGCCGCGGCGCAGAGTTTGCAAGTGTCGACCGCCGATGGTTTCAGGCCGTTGAGATATTGCGAGGCTTTTTCCGAGACGGCAAGAGGGCCTTTCGCGCCGCTGACCGCTACAACGGCATTCGCTATTTTGCCGCCGTGAAGGTCAATGCCCAGGGCTGTCACTATCGCGGGAAAATCCGAGGCGGCGATCTTGTCCTCGGTGAAAGCGACTTTTCTCGCTGATTTTTTTATTGTGACGGCGCAGACGATACCTTTTTTTGATTTTAGCCATGCCGCCAGCGGCGAGCTTTTCTTTTTCCCGGATAAATAATATTCCACTTCCGCTTCATATGCGGCGAACACCGGAAGAAGGCTGGAAATGAAAAAACCGCTCGCTGCGGCTCCCCCGACGGTGGCGATGTTCCTCACGTTGATGCTGGTGAAAGTTCCCGCCGCTTTTGCTATTTCAGGCGGCACTTTTTTTGACAGGGCCAGTTCCTGGATTGTCACTCCAGCGCCGATGATGATTTTGTTTTTTGACGCCTCAATCTCTTGAGTATTCAGCTCTTTGAGGTCTATAAGAGCTTTCGCCTGTGGCGCGCCCCGCCAGTTCAACATGGTGCCGCCCGCGAGATAAAAACTTCCTTTTAACTTTTTCTTAAGCTTTTCCGCCCGGTTTAACGATAAAGGTACAAAATATTCCATAATAAAACTCCCCTTTTTTTAGAACCGTCCCGATTCTTTTTTCAGTTTAGCGGCCGCGGCGCTGTCGAGTATAAAAGTGCAATTGGTGTGTTTTTGCAGAAGCGATGCCGGTACATCTTCGGTGACCGGGCCTTCTACGGATTTGAGAATTGCTTCTGCTTTGCTTTCCTTATCTGCTATAAGAATTATTTCCTTTGCTTCCATTATGGTGCCGTTCCCCATGGATAGGGCCTGTTTAGGCACATCTTCAGCTTTTTCGAAAAACCGCGCATTATCTTTGACGGTGTTTCCGGTGAGGGTAACCACGCCCGTGCGCGAATCGGCTTTTGAGCCAGGCTCGTTGAAAGCGATGTGGCCGTTGCTGCCGATGCCGAGAAGCTGGAGGCCTATGCCGCCGGCTTTTTTAATGGCATCTTCGTAATCGCGGCATTCTTTTACCGGGTCAGCAGCCATACCGTTGAGCACATGAGTGTTTTCCCGCGGGATGTTGACATGATCAAAAAGATTTTTATTCATAAAATATCTGTAACTCTGGTCGTGAGTTGCGGGTATGCCGAGGTATTCGTCAAGATTGTATGTTGTCACCCGCGAGAAATCCAGACCCTCTTCCCGATGAAGCCGCACAAGTTCCGCGTACATTTTTTCCGGCGTTCCGCCGGTGGCCAGGCCAAGGACTATATTTGGATTGCTCCTGATTCTCTGCGCGAACAATTCCGCCGCTTTCCTGCTCATCTCCTCCGACGATTCGGTGATAATGAAATTCATTTTTCTGTATCCTCGTAAAATTATATCTTTTTTTTCAGCGTATTCCAAGATACGGTTTTTATCCAGTTGCTGGCCGGCGGAGTTTTAAGCATAATATCTTTTTCTTTTTTGAGTCCTGAATAAGTATCGCAGGCCTCTTTTATAACACTTACCCTGTGCCCGCGGAAAGTCAATTCCTGGGCCGTGCAGAAAAGGCATCTGTCAAGCGTAAGTCCGAACAGTATGCAATCGCGGGTTTTGACATTTTTTTTCCGCCACTTTTCAAATCCCGCTATATCAGGATATGGCCACGAAGTTTTTTTGACCGTTCCCGCGTTTTTGCGCGTCCATACGGGCGAATTCATAGCCTTAATCCACGGCTTTCTTTTGATGCTCTCCGGTATTTCAGACTCAAAGCCGGGGGTTCCGGGAACGCAGTTTTCATTTTTATCGCCCCAGCGCGGATGCCGGTAATCGGCCATAATTTCCCCGACTCTAATTTTTCTTTTTATAAGGAAGGGAATAAGAATTTCTTTTGTGAAACGAACCATGGGGCGTTTTTTATAAAAACTTCCCGAAGATAAGGTAAACTCTTTTTGAAAATCAACGCAGACAAAAGAAAATGAATCCATCGCTCTTCAGCGTTTGGAGTATTGGAATCTTTTCCTTGCTTTGGGCTGACCGGGCTTTTTTCTTTCCACGATTCTGGAATCTCTTGTCAGAAGCCCTTCTTTGCGGAGAACTGTTCTGTAATCCTCGGATATTTTTACAAGAGCTTTTGATATACCGTGCCGTATCGCCTGGGCCTGAGCGGAAATGCCTCCGCCGGACACATGGGCGTTGCAATCGTACTTTTTGCGCGTGTCCGTAAGTATCAGGGGCCGGAGCAATTCGTGCCTCGCGGCCATTTCGCCTCTGAAGTACAGCTCAAAATCTTTTTTGTTTACTGTTATTTTTCCCTCGCCGTCTTTCAGCACAATTTTTGCTATAGCCAGTTTTCTTTTTCCCGAAGTCGCTATTTCAACCATTCTGTCCCCCTGCTATATTTGCCGCGTGCGGATGCTCAGCCCCCGGATATATTCTTACCCTTCGTAGCGCCACTGCTCTTAAACGGTTTTTGGGGAGCATGCCTTTAAGCGTTTCCATCATTACCTTAGAAGGATTTTCGGCAAGAAGTTTTCCGAGAGTAATTTTTTTCCAGTGCCCCGGCCTTGTGGTCGGATGAAAAAAATATTCTTTCTTTTTTGCTTTGGTGCCGCTCAGTTTAATTTTGGCGGCGTTGATAATAACAACACCGCAGTTGCCGAGCTTGTTGGGGAAATAAGGAATCTCGTCCTTGCCCCTCAGCATTTTGACTATCTGCACGGCGCAGCGCCCCGGGGCTTTCCCTTCGGCATCGTAAACAAACCATTTTATGTCGCTCATAATGGCGTATTATATTAGAAAGAGGATATTTCTGTCAATAACCAAATTTTGATATGTCATTTAAAAATCAAAAGTGAACCGTTTTTGTTAGATTTAAGAATCAAAAGTGAACTCTTTATTTTCCCCCTTTTTGATAAAAGGGGGAAACCGA
>PHAM01000075.1 GCA_002841685.1 Elusimicrobia bacterium HGW-Elusimicrobia-2
CAACATTGCTATGATCCCGCCTGTTGATCTTTGTTCTTTGCTTAAGAAAAAAATTGCTTTTTCAAATAAAAGGGGTTACGATGTATTTGCCGTTCCCTACGTTATGTGGGTTCTGCCATTTAACCTTTGACACCAGCTCCGCTTTTCTGAAACCGATGACAGCGTTGGAAACATATACGGCATCGGCCTTGCGCAGATCGGCGGGCGTCATATCCTTTTCCCTGACTTTCCCGAGCTTTAGAAGGATCTGCCTTATCGTGCCTTTCAGAAGCCCGCAGGAGACGGGAGGTGTGTATATCACTCCCCTCTTTTCGGCGTATATATTTGTGACGGCGCCCTGGGTGAGGAGGCCTTTTTCGTTGACAAAAACAGCGTCAAAAAAACCTTTTTCCCTCGCCTTTTCAAGCTCCGCGTCAAAAAGAGCCCTCTGGCTTGTTTTGTGGTAAAGAAATCTGTCCGATGAATCGACCGTTTTTGAAGAAACCGCAAGTTTCAGCACTCCGGCGGACTCAACCGCTTTTGAGGAGCTCAGAGACAAATCCCCGTCCGCGGAAAGCAGCGCTCTTATTTTCCAGCGCTCGCGGGATAGCGTACGCGTTTTACGCGATAGAGCCGAGCGGATTTTGCGCTCATCAAAACAAAAACCGAAGTAACCGGCGGAACTTCTCAAGCGGGATAAATGAGCGGTGAGATTTTTCAGCTCACCGTCAAAAAGCATCGTTTCTATGAGACAGAATTCCTTATGGCCCTCGGTCAGAAACTTCGCTTTGAGGACACATTCGGCGTATTCTTCCCCTGGCCTGGAGTCGTAAACAATGCCGCTCCCGACGCCCATCTCACCCCTGGCGCCTCTCAGAAGAACGGTTCTAATCGGCACATTAAAATCCGCCCTGCCCCCGGGCGAAAGAAATCCCACAGCGCCCGTATAGACATTTCTTTTTTCCACCTCAATGTCCCTTAAAATCTCCATGCTCCGTATTTTGGGAGCGCCCGTCACCGAGCCCGAGGGAAAAATGTTCTTGATGATGCCGTAAAAATCCACGCCGGAACGGATACTGGCTTTTACGCTTGATGTCATCTGAAAAAGCGTGTCATATTTTTCCACCTTGAACATTTTTTCCGTCTTCACCGTGCCGGCACAGGCGATGCGGCCGAGATCATTTCGCAGAAGGTCGGTGATCATCAGATTCTCGCTCCTGTTCTTCTCATCGCGGAAAAGAAAATCCGCCTGAGAACGGTCTGACTCATTATCAACTCCCCTGCGCGCGGTGCCTTTCATGGGCTTCACACTTATGCTCCTGCCTTTTTTTGAGAAAAAAAGTTCGGGAGAAAGCGACAGTATTTTTATGCCCCCAAAATCAAGATGAGCGGCATAAGGCGCCCGCTGTTTTCTTTTCAGGTCCTCATAAAAATCGCGCGCGTCACCTTCAAAGGAAAATTTGTATTTCAGCGTGTAATCCGCCTGGTAGATATCACCCGCACATATGTGTTTTTTAATTTTTTTTACCGACGATAGATAGTCGTCTTTTGAGATATTCAATTTTAAGTTCTTGATCCTGTAATTCCCGCCGGACGAAGGGAACAAAACATCGCGGATTCGGGCTTTTTTATAAACGCCGAAAAGCGCGAGAGGAAAAGACGAAGACTTCGTTTTTCCGAAACATTTTTCAAGAGCGTAACCGAGTTCATAGCTTATAAAACCCGCGACATAATATTTTTCCGCGAGCTTTTCGAGAAATTTAAAAAAATCTTCAGCTTTGGACGGGTCTTTCAGCTCAAGAACGCTTTCGGGATTTCTGAAATAATATGATCTCCCTTCTCCGCCGCAGGGAAGCAGCGTCTCAAAGCGGCAGCTTATCATATATAGAGATTTTTCTCGGCTTCAACGCTTGTAAACGGCCCGTGACCGGGGAAAAGTTTTGTTAAAGGAGGGTAAACAAGGATCTTCTCACGTATGGAGCTCATAAGCGTTTCGTGATCTCCCGTCGGAAGATCCGTTCTTCCGCAACCGCGGGCGAAAACGCTGTCACCTGTGAACAGCCCCTCATCAGTTTCAAGAGATATGCCGCAACTTGTGTGGCCGGGGGTAAAAATTATCTTCAGATCCATACCGCCTTCCGACAGCGTCTCGCCGTCAGGGAGCCAGCCGCGAACCTCCGGGAATTCCAGGCCGGACATGCCGGCAAGATTCACCTCGGAGCGGTAACACACATCTTTCGCCGCGCTGCCCATATATATCTTACATCCGGTTTTTTTGATCAGCTCCGGCGCGCCCGCCCAGTGATCCGCATGTGAATGCGTCAGTATTATGGATATTTTGTTTATTCTATGTTCATCCAGAATTCTGATTATTCTTTCCGCTTCCACACCGGGATCTATCACAAAAGCCCGGTCGCCCCTGTTAAGAATGTAGCAGTTTGACTGAAAACCTTCGGGTTCTACGTATATCAACGGTATATTTTGAGTTGCTGGCCGGGATAAATGAGATCGCCCCGGGCAATACGGTTCCATTCTTTGATTTTTCTGACGGACACCTTATACTTTCTGGCTATTGTAGAGAGATTGTCGCCGCGCCGCACTTTGTAAACAACGCTTTTGTGTTCCCTCGCGCTCAGTTCTTTTTTAGAAAGATATTTGTGCTTATCGTCCATCCGTGAGAATTTTTTAACAAAAGCCGCCGATTTACCGACAGGGAATTTCAGAGGATACGGAATCATGTCCGGCGGTGTGCACTGCCTCGAAATCTCGGGATTAAGCGCTATGAGCTCTTTCTGACTGCATCCGGCGCACTTTGCGGCGAGTTTCAGGTCCACGGGCCCGAAAACTTCAACCGTTTCATACTTGACTTTGTCGTCCGAGTCATCGGAAAAGCCGAAAACCAGAGGGTCTTTCGATATCATCACAGCCGCAATGATCTTCGGCACATAATCTTCAGTTTCCTTCGGAAGATATAAATCCCAGAAATTGTTTGTGCCCTGTTTTTTTATCGCCGCGTTCACCCTGCTCTGGCCGCAATTATAAGCGGCGAGCGCCAGATACCAGTCACCGTACTTCCCGTGCAGCTCTTTCAGCATTTTGGCGGCGGCCTTCGTTGATTTCACGGGGTCGCGCCTCTCGTCATACCAGTGATTCCTCTCCAGTCCGAATATTTTTCCCGTGGGCTGTATGAACTGCCACAAACCTACGGCGTTGGCTTTTGAAACGGCAAAGGGATAAACGCCGCTTTCTATTATAGGCACGCCGGCAAGCTCTTCAGGCATGTTCTCGGATCTGAGTATTTCCCTGAACATGTGTACATAATTCCCGTTTCGCGCAAGCCATTGTTCAAAATAACCTTTCCCGCCGCCTGTGTAGTATACAATCCATTTCTCGACGCGATCATTGAAAACAAGCGGAAAATCAGAATCCGGTTTCTCCGGGTAAAGTTTTTGGGCAGTCTTTAATCTCAAACGGCATATCGAATCCATCAGCTTGTCGTAATAGTCAAGTTCTTCCGATTTCAATAAAGTCCTGTCTGCCGAAAGCAGGGCTTTAAGAGCGTAATCGCAGAGAGTGGCTGACTGCGAATAATCGCCGGAATTGTAGAATCTTTCGGCGGAATCGTGATAATGCGCCACATAGATAATGTCAAATTTCGCGCCGGAGTACCTGGCCGTGGAACAGGCCTGGAGCAAAACAAAACTGATAAGAAAAATTCTAAGAATGGCAGCCACTATTTTCTTGACTGCTCTATTTCTCTGACCAGCGCCGGCAGCACCTGAAAAAGATCGCCCACAATGCCGTAATCAGCCACCTGGAATATGGAGGCGTTGGGGTCTTTGTTGATCGCCACTATCACATCAGATGACTGCATTCCCACAAGATGCTGTATGGCTCCGGAAATGCCGCAGGCTATGTAAAGCTTCGGGCAAACGGTGCGGCCGGTCTGGCCCACCTGATGGGAATAAGGGATCCAGCCCGCGTCAACGGCGCCGCGCGATGCGCCCACTGCCCCGCCGAGCGTTTCGGCAATCTGCTCTATAATTTTAAAACCTTCAGGGGAGCCGAGACCGCGGCCGCCTGACACTATTATATCCGCGTCGGCGATGTTAACATGCTGGGTCATATCTTTAACAAAATCCTTTATGCTCATATTCAGTTCTATACCGCCCGGCAGTGGGAAATCAATCACTTCTCCCTTTTTTTCAGCGTCGGTAGCAAGGGGCTTGAAAACTTTGTGCCTGACGGTGGCCATCTGAGGCCTTGTGTTTCCCGAAAGTATTTCCGCCATAATGTTTCCGCCGAAGGCGGGCCGGGTCTGCACGAGAAAACCGTTTGAATCTATATCCAGCCCCGTGCAGTCGGCGGTGAGGCCGCATTTCAAACGGCCTGAGATGCGCGAAGCTATGCCGCGGCCGCAGGCGGTGGCGCCCAAAAGAACGATCTCCGGTTTGTGCTCTTTGATCATGGCCGCAATCGTTTCCACAAAGGCCGTGTCATAAAAATCCTTGAAGATGGGGTCGTCGCAGGCGATCACCCTGTCGGCTCCGGCGCTTATGAGTTCCCGCGCTTTACCGGAGATCCCCACGCCCAAGAGAACACAGCCGAGATAAGTCTTTCTTTTTTCCGCGAGCTCCCTTCCCTTGCCCAGCAATTCAAAAGTAACGCCGTGGAAATTACCCTCGGACATTTCCGCGATCACCCACACCCCTTTATAGAGCGTCAGGTCTTCTGTAGGTTTTTTTTCTTCTTTTTTTATGCTTATGGCCTTAAAAGGACAGGCTTCCGCGCAGGCCCCGCAGAGCGTGCAGGCGGAAGATATAACGGCTATTCTTTTAAAACGGGGATGTTCTTTTTTTCTATCCTCTATACTTATCGCGCCGAAAGGACAGCTCTTCTGGCAGATACCGCAGCCCGAACATTTTGATGAATCTACTCTTATTCCCATTATATAAGCTGGAGCCGCTTGAGCTCCTCACTGAGTTCCTTTGCCTGCCGCTCTAATTCGCCCGAAAGAATTCTGCCCGAGGTTTTACGGGGCGGGGCGAAAATTTTTCTCACCCATGTGGGAGAACCGGGCTGGCCTATCCTATCCATCTCACAGGCGATATCAGCCGCCGTCCAGACGGGGATCTCCGTCTTTCTAGCCTTCATTTTGCCTCTCAGCGACGGCAGCCGCGGAGTGTTAATGTCTTTTACCACGGTTATGAGAACCGGCAGCTTGACCTCGATCACCTGAAAACCCGTCTCAAGCATTCTTTCCAGTGTCACAAGGCCGTCTTTGATCTCTCTTATCTTTTTCACATAGGTGACGCAGGGGATACCCAGCTCCTCGGCTATTCCGGGCCCGACCTGAGCAGTGTCACCGTCTATCGCCTGATACCCGCAAAGGATCATGTCATATTCACCTATTTTTTTTATGGCCCGGGCAAGGGTGTAGGATGTGGCAAGCGTGTCGGAACCTCCAAAATTTCTGTCTGATAGCAGCACGGCCTCATCCACCCCCACCGCAATAGTTTCTTTCAGGGCCTCCGCCGCCTGCGGCGGCCCCATACTGACGGCGGTGACATTGCCGCCTAATTTTTCTTTCAGTGACACCGCTTCCTCAACGGCATACAGATCAAAAGGGTTCACGACAGCTTCAACGCCTTCCCTGACAAGAGTGTTTGTGTCGGGGTTTATTTTGACATCCGTCGTGCCGGGCACCTGTTTGACGCAGACAATAAAATTCATAGCCGAATCGCCTTCAACAATATTCTTTCAGCAGAGCGTTCGCGATCTCATTCCTCTGTATCTGATTCGTGCCCTCGTATATCTGGGTTATCTTGGCGTCGCGGAAGCGGCGCTCCGTGGGATAATCTTTCATATAACCGTAACCGCCCATCACCTGTATGGCGTTTGTCGCCACTTCCATAGCCACATCTGAAGCGAAGAGTTTGCTCATAGACGCTTCTTTTTTGAAATTCTTGCTTCCGCCGTCTATCATCTTAGCCGTCTGATATATCAGAGCCCGCGCGGCTTCCGTCTTTGTCGCCATATCGGCGAGAAGATGCTGAACCGCCTGAATGGAAGATATGGGGGCTCCGAACTGTATTCTTTCCCTGGAATACTTTGCCGCGTCGTCAAGCGCGCCCTGAGCTATGCCCAGCGCCTGCGCCGCCACGCCTGGGCGGGAATTGTCAAGAGTTTTTAGAGCTACTATAAAACCCATCCCTTCCCTTGCTATCAGATTTTCTTTGGGTATCCGGCAATCACTGAAAATGATCTCTCTTGTTGACGACGACCTTATACCGAGTTTTTTTTCTTTCTTGCCGAATGAGAAACCCTGCGTGCCCTTCTCAATGATAAAAGCCGAAGCTCCGCGGGATCCCTTGGATGGATCGGTTTTTGCTATCACCGTATAAAGATGCGCGTCACCGCCGTTTGTTATAAAACATTTACTGCCGTTGAGAATGTAGGAATCTCCGTCTTTTACCGCCGTTGTTTTCATCGCTCCGGCGTCAGAACCCGCCCCGGCTTCCGTGAGGCCGAAGGCCGTGATCGTTTTACCGGCAGCTATGCCCGGAAGGAATTTCTTTTTCTGTTCTTCGGTACCCATAAGAAGAATGGGCAGAGTCCCAAGGCCTGTCGCGGCAAGAGAAAGGCCGATACCGGCGTCGTAACGGCAGAGCTCCTCGATGACCAGCACCTGCTCAAAAGCGCCGAAACCGAGGCCGCCGTAGACTTCGGGTATCGCCACGCCGCAAAGATCGGCTTTGGCGAATTCCTCGTAAACCTCAGTCGGGAAACGCTCGTTCTCATCGCATTCTTCCATTACCGGCACTATTTTCTCTTTGCCTATAAGGGCCGCTATTTCAATTATTTCTTTCTGTTCCTCGGTTAAAAAATAATCCATATTATCCTCCGCTGCATATTTATGACATATTACGCTACCCCGCGGAAACGATGTTCCCCGGAAAATTTTGGTGGCGGGGCCAGGATTCGAACCTGGGACCTCAAGGTTATGAGCCTTGCGAGCTACCGGGCTGCTCCACCCCGCTTCAGGAAGGTAGTATAAAAAAAGATGAACGGAAAGTCAAGCATTCTGCCACGATGTGTCATTTAAAAATCAAAAGTGAACCGTTTTTGTTAGATTTAAGAATCAAAAGTGAACTCTTTATTTTCCCCCTTTTTGATAAAAGGGGGAAACCGAAA
>PHAM01000003.1 GCA_002841685.1 Elusimicrobia bacterium HGW-Elusimicrobia-2
TGAGGGAAAACTTCAAGTCCGGTTCTGTGAGGGGGCTCATAGTGTCCCCAATGGATTGTAAAATCCAAAGGAGGTGGCTATGAGCCCTACTCGACAAAAAACAGAACTTCCGGAAATAGATTTTGACAAACCAAAGCTGGAATCAACGCGAGAGGGTTATGCCAGGGGCCTTATCAGAGCGGGCGAGCGGAATCCCGATGTCGTGGCGCTGGGCGGAGATATTACCTCATCAACAAAAGTGTCGCTGTTTAAGGCAAAATTTCCCGACAGGTTTTTATCTATGGGCATAGCCGAGCAGAATATGGCGGCTACCGCCTGCGGCCTGGCGCTCGCCGGAAAGGTGCCGTTTTTTTCAACTTACGGTGTGTTTGCTTCGGGCAGATGCTGGGATCAGATCAGAACTTCCATTTGTTACGGTAATGCCAATGTGAAAATAGGTGGCGCGCACGGCGGAGTGTCAGTCGGGCCCGACGGAGCGACGCATCAGGCGCTGGAGGAAGTGGCAATCATGCGCTGCATACCTAACATGAGAGTGATAGTCCCCTCCGATGTTCATGAGACCGAAAAAGCGACGCTTTGGGCGGCCGAAAACAAAGGACCTGTTTATATAAGGTTCGGCAGAGACGCTATGCCCATAATCACGGATGAAAAAACGCCTTTTGAATTTGGTAAAATAGCAAAATACAAAGAAGGAACGGATGTGTCCATAATCGCCTGCGGCCCGCTGGTGTTTGATTCGCTGAAAGCGGCTTTTATGCTTGAGAAAGAAGGGATTTCCGTCGCTGTTTATAATCTTTCCACAATCAAGCCCATGGATGATAAGGGCGTGCTTGAAGCCTCGCTGACGGGAGCTGTCGTGACCGCGGAGGAAGCGCAGGTTATGGGAGGGATGGGCTCGGCCGTGGCTGAAAGTCTGGCGAAATCAAATCCTGTTCCCATGGAATTCGTCGGCGTGCAGGATAGATTCGGAGAATCCGGCGAAGCCCGCGAGCTCATGCACGTTTTCAATGTGACGCACAAAGATGTTTTCGCGGCTGTCAAAAAAGTTCTGGCCAGAAAAAAGTAATTTCAAAAAATAGTTGATCTATTTTTTGATTTTGAGTAAAGCGCTGTTTACGGCTTTGAGAACAGGGTCCCACGCAGGGGTGACGGGCGGCGCGTAAGTCAGGTCAAGCCCGGCAATTTCGCGCAATTTCATTTTCTGATGTATGCAGACAGCGAGAACATCAATGCGTTTGGCGACGCCTTCTTTCCCCATCATCTGCGCTCCCAGGAGCTGGCCTGAAATTTTTGAAAAAATAAGTTTCGTTATGATTTTTGAGCTCCCGGGATAATAACCGGAGCGTGAAGTTGATTCTGAAACGGAGCTTAAAATTTCGCCCGCGGCCTCCCGTGCGTCTTCTTCGCTGAGCCCTGTTTTCGCGACAGTCATATCAAGAACATTTCCCGCCGAGCTTGCTGTTATGCCGCGAAAGCGCTCGTCGCCGCCCGCGGCGTTTATGCCGGCGACACGTCCCGTCTTGTTGGCCGTTGTGCCGAGAGGCATATAAATATTTTTTCCGCTCACCAGGTGTTTCACCTCAACGCAGTCACCCGCTGCATATATGGAAGGAATGCTTGTCTGCATTTTTTGATTTGTGCGGACGGCTCCCGTTTCTCCCAGCTCGCATCCAGCCGCACTCGCCAGTGCCGCCGACGGTTTTGTTCCTGTTGTCAGCAATACCATATCGTAATGATATGATTGCGACGGTGTTTTTATGTCCACGCCCCCCGACGGCGATGGAGAAACTACCGCCTTTGATTTTAAAATTTCCATATTATTTTCCATGAGATATTTTTCAAGAAGGACGCTTATCTCACTGTCAAAGCCCGGAAGTATAGAGCTCCCTCCCTCAAAGACGGTAACTTTCATTCCGAGCTTGCGAAATGATGACGCCGTTTCCAGGCCTATCATCCCGCCGCCTATAACCGCCGCTGTTAAGGGGGAGGAGCTGTCTATAAATTGTTTTAAAGCGAGGCCGTCTTCTATATTTCTCAGAGTAAAAATACCTTTGCCTGAATCGCTTTTTACCGCCGAACCGCCTACGGCTATAATCAGGCGGCTGTATGCGATGTCCGCCTTTGCGCCGTTTACAATATTAAGAGTTTCAACGCTTTTGGAAGATGGGTGTATTCTGACGGCTTTTGTCAGCGTCAGCACTTTTATGTTCCGTTTTTTTTCAAAATATTCTTTTGTCCGCACGATGAGACTGTTTATGTCTTTAATTTCGCCTGATATGAAATAAGGAAGGCCGCAGGACGCGGCGGATATATGCGGGCTTTGCTCTATCACGGTGATATCAAGATCGGGATCAGTCCGCCTTGCCTGGCTGGCGGCGCTCATGCCCGCCGCGTTTCCGCCGATTATAAGAAGTTTGCCTTTTTCCATCTTTGGATTTTACATCAATTTGACCGCCGTGTAAATTACTTTCTTCGAGCGCTTCTTTTGAATTACGGAAATATTTAATATAATTCCCCGATGAGAAAAACACTGTTTTTATTTGCCGTAGCGGCGCTGATTTTTTTCGGCTGCGGAGCGCGCGTCGAGAAAAAGATCAGGAAAGCCGTTTGCAAAGGTTCGTGGTATCCCCCGGATAAAGACGCTATCGCGAGCCGGCTTGAGAAATATACCGCTGTGCAGGTTTCTACCGACGGTGTTTCTGTGCCCATGCCCTTTAACGGTACCGTTATAGGCCTTATTCTGCCGCACGCCGGCTGGATATATTCCGAATCTGTCGCCGCAGAAGCGGTCAAACTTATTAGAGGGAAGACATTCAATGACGTTATCCTTATCGGCCCCTCACACGGTGAGGCTTTAAGCGGCATAGCCATAGATGATTCCCAGGCCTGGGAAACCCCGTTTGGCCTCAGGCGCGTTAATATGGAGATAGCAAATAAGATCAATGTTCTCAAACAGGCCGCGTTTAATGGGAAAATCCATAAGAAGGAGCATTCCCTTGAAGTCGTTCTCCCTTATCTGGAAGCGGCTCTCGGGGATTTTTCATTAACGCCTGTCATCGTGGGCCAGAGTTTTGAAGATTCCTCCGCTCTGGCCCGTCGAATTGCCGCGCTTTACAAGGAGGCGGAAGGGCCTCTGCCCCTGCCTGGCCGGAAGGCGTCGAAGGGGGGGATGCTTTTCGTCGCGTCAAGCGATATGAGTCATTACCTGACTTATGAACAGGCTAATGTTATGGATCGGAGCTGTCTTGCGTATATAGAAAATTTTAATAGCGAAGGCTTGAAGACGGCTCTTCAAAGCGGTGAGGTTCAGCTGTGCGGAGCCAACGCTGTGCTGGCTGTGATGGAGGCCTCACGGCTGGCGGGCGCCAATGCCGTCAGGGTACTTAAATACGCGAATTCGGGTGATATCACGGGCGATAAATCCCGCGTTGTCGGTTACGGCGCGGTTTGTTTTTACAGAAAGGGGGTGGGGATGCTTGACGCTGATGAAAAAAAAGCTCTTTTGAAGATGGCCAAAAAAACGGTTGAGCAGTATGCCTCAACCGGCAGGGTGCCTGACTTTAATATTGAATCGGAAAGGCTGAAAGAAGTGCAGGGGGCATTTGTCACTCTGCGGAAAGGCGGGATGCTGAGGGGCTGTATAGGAAACATTGTGGGGGCGAAGCCCCTGTGGGAGACCGTCAGAGACATGGCGGTGGAAGCATCATCCAGCGATCCGCGATTTCCGCGCGTGACAAAAGATGAGCTGAGGGATATAAAAATAGAGATATCCGTTTTGACACCGCCCCAGAGAGTGGCGGCGGATGATGTTGTTCTCGGCCGGGACGGCGTTATAGTCCGCCGGGGAGCGAGGCAGGGAGTGTATCTGCCGCAGGTGGCCGATGAGACGGGCTGGAGCAGGGAAGAATTCATGAATTCTCTCTGTAAGCACAAAGCCGGTTTGGATGAGGAGGCGTGGAGAGACGATGACACAGATATTTTTACATTTCAGGCGGATGTATTTTCCCAGTAGCGTGAAGGCTTTATTTGTATTATTTGCCTCCGCCGCATTTTTTTCGTGCGCGAGGCAGTTCCGTTACAGTTCCGGCGAGGCTGGGCGTGTGGCGCGCTATTTTCAGATGGATGAGAATGAGGTGAGCCGCATTTATTCGTCCAGCGGATTCTCATGGGATGAAACGATCAGACAGCTTCTTGAAGCTAAAACTTTATCAGGCGGTGAGGTGCCTGAAGATTTTTCCGCCCGTTTCGAAGAAGAGGCGGAGAAGATCAGGAAAGAGTGCGCTGTTGAGTAAGGGTTACAACGAACATCTGACAAAAATTTTGTTTGTCTCGTTATGAAAATTAAGGCTGAGGGAAAAATCCTCTGTTTCGCGAAAGATATAAAACAGGCGCGCGAAATACAGCTGCGCATGAAAGATAAAATAGCGCGCAGAAATATGATAGATTACAAGAGCGCCGATTTAATAGCAGGTTGCGATGTCGCTTATAAAGGCGGCCGTGCGAAATCCGCGGTGACGGTTTATTCAAAGAAGCAGAAGAAGTTTGTCGAAGATGTCACCTCGGATGTGCCCTGCGAATTTCCCTATGTGCCGGGTTTTCTCGCTTTTCGCGAAGCTCCTGCCCTGATCGCATCACTTGAAAAACTCAAAAGTGACCCTGATATTTTTATTTTTGACGGCCAGGGGCTGTCACATCCTTTTCACATGGGCCTTGCCACACATATGGGTATCGTGCTCGACAAACCCAGTGTCGGCTGTGCCAAGAGCAGGCTTTACGGCATAGCCGAAGAGCCCCCGCTCATTAAAGGTTCATACACTTTTATAAAAGAGAAAACGGGAGAGCTACTGGGAATTTGTTTTCGCTCGAGAAAAAGCGTTAAGCCCCTCTGGCTTTCCATCGGGTGGGGCGTTGATATTCCCCTTGTGCTGGAAACGGTCTCGGAGACCATGGGAAAATATAAGCTGCCGGAGATAATGAGGCGCGCCGATAAGCTGAGCAAATTTGAGAAAGCCACGCCTAAGCTGAAAGCGCGCCGGGGCGCAACGGCGGACTCGGAAGCCCCCACCTCATCACGCGCGATGGTGGATAAATGATAAGGAAAGCCGTTTTCGCGGGAAGTTTTTATCCCGGAGATAAAAAAGAACTTGAAAATATGATAGACGGTTTTTTGGCCTCAGCCCGGAAAAATTTGAAAGCCCGGAAATGCCCGCCATCCGCCACGGCAGACTTTCAGCGGCGGACATTCTGCCGCGGTTTGATCGTCCCTCATGCGGGCTATGTATATTCAGGACAGACACAGGCCTATTCCTACAGCACTCTTATTCCTGAAAGAGTTGTTATTCTCGGCGTTAATCACTCCGGATCCGGCGGGCCTGTCTCTTTATTCGGCGAAGGCGCATGGATCGTTCCAAACGGTACGGCTGAATGCGATGTTGAATTCGCCCAGGCGCTTGCCGGGAAGATTCCGTCTCTTGCCTATGATGTTTCTTCCCACATGGGAGAGCACTCGATAGAGGTGCAGATACCGTTCCTTTTGAGGCGTAACCCGCGGGTTAAAATAGTGCCTATCTCCATGTACGATTACAGCGTTGATACCGCGCGGGCTCTCGGAAAAGCTTTGGCCGAAACAGTTAAGATCTTTCTGGGCACGCTTATCGCGGCCTCTTCCGATTTCACGCACTGCGGTCCCGGTTACGGCCAGCCCCCGAAGCATGGCCTGAGCGCCGCGGATTGGGCGAAAAAACAGGATGCTCTAGCTGAAAAAAAAATACTTGCTCTGGATGCAGCGGGCCTTTTTGAGATCGTTCATGACAACGGGATAAGCATGTGCGGCCTGGGGCCGGTGATGGCGCTCATATTCGCGCTTCAGGATTCGTCGGCGGAAAAACTTTATTATGACACATCGTCATCCGTCTCCGGCGATTATCTTTCCGCTGTAGGTTATGCCTCTTACGCTTTCAGATGAGGGGAAATAGCTTCGCTTTCCGCCCGATCCTTGAGATAAAAAACCTTTCCGTTGTCTATAATCACAGAACGCTGGGCCGGGTCTATGCTCTTTCAAACGTGTCGCTGGATGTGCGCCCGGGCGAGGCGCTCGGCATCGCCGGCGAATCGGGCTCGGGTAAATCGACGCTGCTGAAAAGCATATTGCGTTTGTTCAATCCCGGGGAAACAGCGGCCGTCTCGGGGGAAATCCTATATCTCGGCAGGGATGTTATGAAAATGGAGAAGGATGCGCTTCTGGCGCTTCGCCGTGGCGGAATTTATATGATATTCCAGCATCCATACTCGGCCTTCAATCCTGTTATCAAAATAGGCCGTCAGCTTGATGAGACCATCCGTCTGCACGGTTCCAGGCGAGAGGCCCCGGAGCTGCTCGAGGCCTGCGGCCTTGACGGAAGAATCCCGGACCTGTTCCCGCACAATCTTTCAGGCGGGCAGCTCCAGCGCCTGCAATTCGCCATGGCGCTCGCCGCTGGCGCGCGCATTCTTCTGGCGGATGAGCCCACAACTTCTCTTGACGCTGTTTCACAGTTTGAAATAATAGAGCTGATCAAAACGCTGCTTGAAAAAGAATCTCTTACGCTGCTTTTTGTTTCCCATGACCTTTCGCTGATTAAATATCTCACGGATCGTGCCGTTATTTTTTACGGTGGGACGCTCATTGAAGATTCTCCCTGCCCAGATCTGTTCAAACACCCCCTGCATCCCTACACGGACGCCCTTATCAAATGTATTCCCCAGCCGGATCGCGATCCCGGAATTATTCCCGGCGATCCGCCCGATTTATCAAATCCGCCTGTCGGATGCCCGTTTTTCCCGAGGTGTTCTAAATCCTGTGATATTTGTCTTGGCTCTGTTCCGCTCATGAGAACATCTCATAAGGTGAGATGTTTTAACGCGGGGCCTTACACGGAGTTTTGAAAATGCTGCTGGAGCTGAAAAACATAAACAAGACTTTTTATACAGAAAAGGGTATGCTTTTTTCCCGTGGCGAGGCAAAACAAGCTTGCAGAAATATCAATATGACTATTTCCGCCGGCGAGATTGTCGCCCTTGTGGGCGAGAGCGGCAGCGGCAAGACGACGCTCTCGAAAATAGCCTCGGGCCTCCTTCCGCCCGATTCCGGAGGCGTTTTTATAGAGGGCAGGGCTCTTGATAAATACAGCCCCCTGGAGAGAGCGTCAAAAATAGGAATAGTTTTTCAAAATCCCTCTGAGAGCCTGAACCCTGTGCTCACAGGCGGGTTCATTATAGGAGAGGCCCTGAAAAACAGGAAGAGGCTCGGTGATAAAACGCCCGCCGAACTCTCTTCCGTGGAGAGCGTATTCGCGGAATTCTCGCTTGATATAAAACTGGCCTCGGCCAGGCCCGGCGAAATGTCCGGCGGTCAGCGTCAGAGACTTGCCGCGGCGCGGAGTTTCGCGATGTTCCCCTCGTGCTTGGTGCTGGATGAGGTGACATCTTCGCTGGATGTGTCAACGGCGGCCTCAATTATAAAACTGCTGAAAAGAATTAATTCGCGCCACGGCACTGCGATGCTCTTTATAACCCATAATCTTGTCCTGGCGGAAATCATCTCAGAAAGGATGTTCGTTATGAAAGACGGCGGGATTGTTGAAAGCGGCTCCACATGGGAGGTCTTCGGCCATCCCAAAAATCCCTATGTGAGGCAACTAAAAGCAGTGGGGTCAGGTCTTGACATTAGACATAATAAATATTAAAAAAAGCCATGAGCCGTCCAATAAGAATTGAATACCCTGGCGCCGTTTATCATGTGATCTCCAGAGGTGATGCCAAAGAGAAAATATTCAGGGATGCCGCCGATTATAAAAAATTCCTGGATGTTATAAAAAAGGCAAAGCGCAGATACGGCGCAATTGTGTATGCTTATGCGTTGATGCCGAATCATTATCATCTTCTGATTGAAACCACCCGTGCGAATCTTGCGCGTTTGATGCATTGTGTTCAAACAACCTACAGTGTATATTACAACAACAGGCACGGCCGAACAGGGCATGTTTTTCAGGGACGCTATAAGGCGATTCTGGTGGAGAAAGACAATTACCTTCTCCGCTTAAGCCGGTATATACATTTGAACCCTGTGAGGGCGAAAATGGTTAAGAGGCCTCAGGATTATATATGGAGCAGTTTCGGCGAATATTCCGGACTTGCTGATAGTCATATATCAGAGCCTGAATTTGTGATGGAGAGTTTTGGATCTTCGTCTGCTGAATCAATCAGAAAATACGCTGAGTTCTGCGGAATTGATGACAGCGAAGAGATCAAAAAACTCATTTACGGGCAGTTCGTGATAGGGAGCCGTGAGTTCACCGATAAAGTGAAAAAAATTCGCGCCGCCGGAGGAAAAAATTTGAGTGGTGAAATAAGCGGCGGCCGTAAAGTAAAGACGAGAAATTCCAAAGACAAAATAATCAATGAGACGGCGCGAGCCTATGGAGTAACAGCTGAGAAAGTGCTGAAAAAACCGGGGCTTCCGAGACAAACGGCGATGTATCTGATAAGAAAACACACGGACATGAAGCTTAAAGATATAGCGGAGATGTTTGGCGGTATGCATTATACCGCTGTGAATAAAACTGTAATGAGATTTGAAAAAAAAGCGCAATTGGCAGAGATAAGAATAAAGCTTGGTATCATTGAAGCGGTATTTGTGAAGTAAATGTCTAATGTCAAGACCTGACCCCATAGTAGAAATTAAGTTAATTGCGGAGAAATACCCGGATTCTTACATTGTGGGCGGGGCGGTGAGGGATCTGCTGCTGGGGAAAGTGTCGCGTGACATAGATCTTGTGATTCCCGGGAATTTGCCCAAGGCGGCGAAAGAGCTTGCCTCTGTTTTCTCGGCGCCTTATTTTGTGTTAGACAGTGAAAGGCAGGTGTTCAGAATAGTGCTCCAAAAAACACATGAATGGTACCTGGATCTTTCGCCGCTGAGAGGGGATATAAAAAGTGATCTGCTGAAAAGGGATTTTAGTGTTGACGCCATGGCCGTACCCATAGCGGAATGGCCTTCGCCAAGGCATTATCTGGATCCCACAGGCGGGGCGAAAGACCTGAAAGAAAAAACAATACGCATGATCTGCCCTGAGGTCTTTCAGGATGATCCTCTGCGTTTGTACAGAGCTTTCAGGATTGCCTCGCGCATAGAGGGAAATATAGATCCGGGCACACTTTCGGAAATAAAGAAAAATGTCTCACTGATCTCCTCTGTCTCGGGAGAAAGGATAAAAGATGAACTTTTTTTTATTCTCGCGCACCCTCATTCTGCCGGAAGGCTGGATGATATATATTCAGTCGGGCTTTTTAATGCCACTTTTTCAGAGTTTGCCGCTTTCGGCGACAGGAACGACAATTATTATCACAAGGGCGGTTTGTGGGAGCACTCGCTCGAGACACTCAGAAAATTTGAGGAAAAAGTGCTGGCCGGGAATTTTGAGCGTTTCGCGGAATTCAGATCCGACCTGAATAAATATTTTGACCGGCACACGATTATTTTAACGAAACTGGGTTGCCTGCTGCACGACATAGGAAAAGCGGAGGCCGCATCCAGGGTTTCGGGACGCTTGCGGTTTTTCGGACATGAAAGGATAGGAAGTTTTCTCGCGAGAAATATAATGAGAAAACTCAAGAGCAGCCGAAGCGATATGAAATTCGTTTCGGATGTCGTGTATCATCACATGAGGCCGTCAAACATGAGCGCTCGTTCCACGGAGCGGGCTTTTTACCGCTTTTTCAGGTCATTTGCCTCTTCCGCGCACATGGCAGCGGTTTTTACGGCCTTTTGCGACAGATATTCTTACGAGACCGCCCCGGGCCGATTCGCGGAAATGGTTAACCAGGAGAATTTTACGGAAAAAATCTTGCGCGTATATTTCAGGGAGAAAAAAATAAACAGGCCGCCGCTTTTAAACGGCAATGATGTGATGGTGGCGCTCGGAATTCCGCCGGGGCGGCTTGTGGGCAGGATAATAGAGGCGGTGGAGGAAGCCAGGGCTGCGGAAAAAATAAAAACAAAGGAAGAAGCTATGATATACGCGGAAGAAATAAAAGACAGTGTACCGCTGATGGATGTCAGTGTGATAGTGCCCGCATACAATGAGGAAGCCACCATAGGGGAAGTGCTGGATAAATTAAAGAATTTGCCGGCGTCGTGGGAGCTGTTGGTCGTTGATGACGGTTCCGCCGATAAAACCGCGGAAATCGCGTCCCGTTATAAGGTGCGCTTACTCAGGAATGAAACGAATCAGGGAAAAGGCGCGGCTTTAAGAGCCGGCATAGCGAGCGCACGCGGAAAGTACATAGCCGTGCAGGATGCCGATACTGAATATGATTCTCTGCAGCTCAAAGCCCTTGCCGAATATGCCCTGAAAGAGGATGCCGACGCGGTTTATGGTTCCAGGTTTCTCCGGAAAAATCCGATAAGGTACATTAATTTTTTTCTGGGCAACTATTGTGTGTCGGCGTTTATAAGCGCCATTTTTTTGTCGCGCGTGACGGACACATACACTTGTTATAAAGTTGTGCGCTCTGAACTGCTTAAATCCTATAACCTCAGCTCAAACGGTTTTGAAATAGAATCCGAGATCACATCAAGACTTCTGAAAAACGGCGTCAAGATCGTAGAGATGCCCATATCTTATAAGCCCCGCTCAAAAGAAGAGGGTAAAAAGATATGTCCGCTTGACGGTATTAAAGCCATAATAGAGGCATTGAGAGTGCGATTTTCATGACCGGTGATATGAAAAAAGCGCATTTTGTGTCGCTGGGCTGCGCCAAGAATCTGGTTGACAGTGAAAGCGCCGCCGGCCTTTTGGGAAGTGAGGGATGGGCGGTCAGCGCTTTTCCGGAGGACGCGAACGCTGTCATCATCAACACATGCGCTTTTACGAGAGCCGCCCGCGAAGAATCAAATAACGAAATCAAAATTCTTTCCAAAAAAATATCCCCTTCCGCAAAATTAATCGTGTGCGGCTGCCTTGGACAGAGGGATAAAAAAAAACTTTTTGATAGATTCCCGCGTATAGACGCTGTCGCGGGAAGCTCGGACTACAGGCACATAAGCGGCATTTTGAGAAAGCTTTTTTCTTCAGGCGCTAAAGAGTCCAAGCGCCTGCTCTGTGTGGGAAAGGCGGATTTTATAGCCGACTTCTCGATTCCGCGCCTTATTTCCACTCCAACTTCATATGCTTATGTCAAGATAGCCGAGGGATGTTCCAATCACTGCAGTTACTGCGCCATACCGGCGCTGCGCGGCGAATTCAGGTCGAGGAGCGAGAAAGACATATTAAGGGAAGCGGCGGCTCTGGCGGAAATGGGTATTAAAGAGCTGGTCCTCATCGCCAATGACAGCGCCTTTTACGGTAAAGATCCGACGGGCCGCGCGCTGGGGAGGCTTCTGGAAAAACTTCACCGGATACAAAAAGTCCGCCGGATAAGAATTCTTTACATGCATCCCGCTCATATCCGCGAAGATCTTATAAAAAAAATAGCGTCTCTTCCCAAAGTCGCGCGTTATTTTGATATACCTGTTCAGCACACGGATGATCACATATTGACAGGGATGAGGCGTCCTCCATTCGGCGGAACGGAAGCTCTGATAAATATTATCAGAAGGCACATCCCCGGAGCGGCGCTCAGAACGACTTTTATAACGGGTTTCCCGGGTGAAAGCGAAAAACGCTTCAATAAATTAACACAGGATGTAAAGAGGCTCAGATTCAGCTGGGCCGGGGTTTTCGCTTATTCTCCGGAAAAAGGCACTCCCGCCGAGAAAATGAGCGGCCGTCCGTCTGGTGCGGAGGCCTTGGGCCGTGCGAAAAAGCTTATGAAAATCCAGCAGAAAATCAGTTTTGAATTTTCCCGCGGCTTTGTCGGTAAAAGGCTGGATGTCATAGCCGACGGCCCTTTCAGGGGAAGAACGGAATTCCAGTCATCGGGAGTTGACGGCGAAGTGATTTTTATGAAAAAACAGCGCCCGGGCGGGATGAAAAAAATGCTGATCCGCGCGTCAAAAGGCTATGACCTCATCGCGTAAAGCAATAGGAACCGTCCCAATTATAGCTTCGCTCATCGCGGCCTTCGCGTTTCTTTTTTATATGCGCAGCGCATCCGGTGAGCTTGCCGCCTACAGAGACGCCGGGGAACTCGCCGCTGTGTCAGCGACTCTTTCAGTGGCCCATCCGCCGGGTTATCCCGCCTACGCTATCTTCGGAAAATTTTTTAACACCTTTTTTATTTCCGGCAACCCGGCATACCGCACAAAGCTCCTGAGCGCATTTTCCGCGGCGGCCTGCGCGGCCCTGTTTTATCTGCTGTTTCTCCGGATGGGTATCCCGAACACAAGCGCGGCGGCCCTCTGCATGGTGTTTATTTTTTCAAAAGTGAACTGGCTGCTTTCGATCGTGAGCGAATCCTACGCGCCTGATATGTTTTTTATCATGATACTTTTTTATATCGCCTATTACGCGAAATCTTATCCGAGGAAACTTTTTGTTTTTGCTTTTGTCTCCGGTTTGGCTATGGGCGTGCGGCCCACGCCCGTGCTGGCCCTGCCTTCGTTCGCCATGATTTTTTTAATGAAGCATCCTTTCCGGTTGAGCGATTATGTTAAGGCTTTATTTTTTTTCCTTGTGGGGGCTTCTGTATTTCTTTATTTGCCCCTGAGGTCGCTCGCCGACCCGCCGATAGACTGGGCTGACCCCGAGACGCTTGCTCAATTTATTTATTCCGTGACGCGTAAAGCCTACGGCCACGGCCTGGACAAGATATCCGATCTTTACACGCTGCGGGAAACTTTTTTTCCGCAGCTGGCGGTGTTCAGCAAAGACCTTTTTTTTCAGTTTACGCCCCCGCTTTTTTTAGCCGGTATAGCCGGCGCTGTGAAAGGGCTGAAGAGCAATCTGCTGATGAGAGCGCTCTTTGTTTTTTTTATCGTGACAGGCCCTTTTTTCCTCTTGATTTCAGGCATGCCCGCCAATGAGCACGCCCTTGTGATAGTTGAGGCGGCTTATCTTATTCCCGTTGCCTGTTTTTTTGTCTTTGCCGCCTACGGAATAAAAAAAATTCCCGCGGTTTTCGCCGCGCCCGCAGTTTTGTTATGCGCGGGGTGGCTTCTGCTCAGCAATGGGTCCGGGCTCAATCACCGGAAGGATTTTTTCGCGCGGGACTGGGCCGGGAATGTTTTCGCTTCGGCTCCGCGGGATTCTGTCGTTATACTGCGCAAGGATGTCCAGCTTTTTTCGCTGTGGTATGAGAATCTTGTCCGCGGCAAAAGAAAAGACTCGCTTTTTATCGCGCAGGGCATGATGAGGGCACCATGGTACAGAAAACAGCTCCTGCGCGACGGCCGGGTTATCCTTCCGCCGATTGACATTGATGGCGACGAATATTTTAAAAAGTTCATTTCTTTAAATAGCAATGTTTTCATAACGAGGCATTTTGAGGCAGGCCGGGATTTTTTCAGCGAAATGAAGCCTGTTACCGCGGGCGTTCTTCGCGGCTTTGATTCTCCGGTTTCCGGAGACCCGTCAGGCAGCATGTTTTTTTCCGGCGAATTTTCCTCAATGTTTTATGAGGATTTTTACGCTAAAGAACTGTGCGGAGATTATTCCGACGCTTTCAGCGCCGGGGGGCTGGAATTCTACGCCAGCGGGGATTTTGACAGGGCGAGAAAATTGTTTCTTAAAGCAGTGGCTTTTGACCCCTATAATTCCCCGGCCCTGTATAATCTTGCCGCCAGCTCCTATGAGATGCGCAAATATGAAGACGCGCTAAAATACTACGGTTTCGCGAGAGTTGCCCTGGACAAAGAATACAGGGACAAGCGCACAGCGCCTTTTATAGACAAGTCGTTGGCGAGAAACTATAATAACACAGGCGCTGTTTATGAAAAACTGGGGAAAGATGACGAGGCGCTCGATTGTTATAAGAACTCAGTGGAACAAGACCCCGATTTCGCTCAGGGCTATTATAACTGCGGGGTTATATACTGGAAAAAAAAGGATTGGGCTCAAGTCATTTCAAGTTTTGAGGCCTGCCTGAAGGCGGATCCGCAGAATTCTCAGGCCCGCCGGTATCTTGAAATGCTAAAAGGTGAAGGAGGAAGATTATGAGTATAAATGAACTGATTTTCAGGGAGTACGATATCAGGGGAATTGCCGAGCGCGATCTGGATGACAATTCGCTTGTGAAAATAGCGGGGGCGCTTTCGGCCATGTTCCTGGATAAGGGGGTGAAGAGAATAGCCCTGGGCCGAGACGGGCGGCTGTCTTCGCCGAGAATATCCCGCAAAATGATAGATTCATTTCTGTCCTGCGGCCTTGATGTCGTTGATATAGGAATGGTCGCCTCCCCGGTTTTTTATTTCGCCTGCCATGAAATGAAGATAAACGGGGGCATAATGATAACGGGCAGCCACAATCCCTCCGAGTATAACGGCATGAAGATATCGCTCAATCAGGCCACGATCTATGGCGACGATATAAGGGCGCTGTTTGAAAGGGTGAAGGCGGGAGAAAAACCCGAAGGCAAAGGAACCCTTGAGACGGCCGATGTCGTGCCCGCGTACAGAAAATACATCGTGGAGAATATCAGTGTCAAAAGAAAACTGAAGATCGCCGTGGATTCCGGAAACGGCGTCGGCGGCGGCATAATCATTCCCGCCCTGCGGGAGATGGGAGTGGACGTTGAGAGCATATTCGAGCAAGTGGACGGCAATTTCCCGAATCATTTTCCCGACCCTACGGTTCCTGAGAACCTGACAGCCCTCATTGAGAAGGTGCGGGGGGAAAAGGCCGATTTCGGCGTTGCCTTTGACGGCGACGCGGACAGGATAGGCGTTATAGATGAGAAAGGAAACATCATATGGGGAGACCGGCTCATGGCTCTTTTTTCTAAATCTCTTTTGAAAGAGAATCCGGGCGGGAAAATCGTGTTTGAGGTCAAGTGCTCCAAAGCTCTGCCTGAGACAATAGAAAGGCTCGGAGGCAAAGCCATAATGAGCCGTACGGGGCATTCTCCCATAGAGGCCCGCATACAGGAAGAAAATGCCCTCTTCGGCGGGGAGATGAGCGGCCACATATATTTCAACGACAGGTATTTCGGCTATGACGACGCTCTTTATACGGCCGCGCGCCTGGCTGAGCTTATCGCTTCTGCGCCTCAGGCGCTGTCTTCGTATCTGGACGATGTGCCCGCATATCCGATCACGCCCGAGATCAGGGCGGACTGCCCGGACGAGATAAAGTTCGGCGTTGTGGGCAAATTGTCCGCATATTTCCAGAAAACGAATGAGGTCATTACCATAGACGGCGCGAGAATAATTTTTGAGGACGGATGGGGCCTTTGCAGGGCCTCCAACACCGGCCCGGTTATTGTCATGCGTTTTGAAGCCTCCACTCAAGAGGGCGTGGAGAGAATAAAAAAGGAAGTGACGGGAGTTTTGAACGGCATCTTGAAGGATTACAAAAAGATGTAAAAATTTATGGAAACAGAAGAGCAATATAATATTTAGGAAGGATGTCTTACGGTGAATACATTATTAGGGGTATGCGCATGATTCAAGTTCCCCGACGACAAGCAACGGGGTTGTATTTGGACAGTTTTAAAGGGTAAAATAGTGTGATGATAATATTCCGTATTCCGTGTTCTGTGTTTTTGACAGGAATTACACGATTTGGGAGAATTACAATAGGAAAGTATGAAATTTATTCGGAGGAATTGTGAAACAAACATATAGAAAATTAATTATCAGCATTTTCACTTTAATAGCAGTTTCATCAGCCTGGGCAGCTAAAGAAAAACCGGCAGTCTCGGAAAAAGAAACACCTCAAAAACCGCCGGTTATTATGTGGCAATACGAGTTTCCGGAAAACTATTCTCTGATGGATATTGAGATGACTCCTGACGGCAGATGGATAGTGGTAGGGTTAGCTTCAAGGGACGAGAAAATTTTACCGCGGGGCTATGTTTATCTTTTTAAAAAAAACGGACAGCTTGAATGGAAATACACATCTGAAAAATATGTTGTATGGAATGTTGATATAGCCGCTTGCGGAGAGGATGGGCCTGTTAAGGGAGGAATAAGAGTTTCCGCAATGGCTGATAACGGTGTAATTATTTTCGACAGGAAAGGCAGAGTTTGGAAAAATATTGAATATTTTACAGATTTATATGATATGTCGGGCAATGGAAATTATTTCCTGATGTCAAGCGATGATGTTTTCAAAAGCGTCGCTTATGATATAAACGGAAATCTTTTGTGGTCAAAAGGTTTCGATAATCCAATCGGCAATCCGGCAATTTTTTCTGAACCGCTGCCTGTAGGATATCCTCTCATTGTCGGGGATGTTAAAAAAAACAATGATGATAACTTGTTATTTGTATTGCTGGGCGATATTCATTTTAGCCCGGGTAATAAGGTTTATAATAAAAACGGGGATATCCTCTGGGATGGCGGAAAGCAATGGCTCATACGGAGTGTTTCCCGAGACGGAGAAACTTTTGTACTTTCAAAAAGCACGGATTTTATCCACGAAGATATAAGAGTAATTGATTGGAAAACGAAGAATATCCTTTGGGAAAAGAAAGGAACGGAAATTAATTATGGGATTTTTGTTTCAGGAAATGGAGAAACTATTTTACTTCCTGATGTGACAGGAATAGGAAACTCTTATTATCGTTTTTATACTCGCAAGGGAAAGTTAATATGGGAAAAAGAAATGGATGGTTATGGCCCTGCGCTAACAGGAAATGGTAAATACTTTATTGAAGAGATGCCGTATGGTATTTCATTCTACGATATAGAAGAAGGGAAAAAGCTTTGGGATTTAAAAGTTGAAATTAAAGCTCCTGATGTTAAAGTTACAAGGGATGGAAAATATATTGCGGTTTATATTAAAGACGGCAAATTTTATTTCATTAAAAACACTGGCATAAATAATTGCGACGATAAAGAGAATGAAGAATAATAAGCTCTTTTTGATGGCATTAGTATTTTTATTGCTGATTTCTATTCCGGTGAAAGTTTTCAGTATTACTCAAACAACCGCAGAAATTGAAATAACAGAGCCGGAATTTGGGTCTGTTGCGGTTCATCCGCAGGATATAAAAGCAACCTTTGATATAAACCGACCAGGATTTTTATGGCCTATTAAAGATGCTGCGCCAAAAGCGCCTTATGGAGACGGTCAGAAGTTTGGATATAGGATCCCCCCCACACCCGGAGCATCGCCATATCATTGCGGAATTGATATTAGTGACAAGAACATAAATGGTAAATCTGTGGTCGCAGTATTCGGCGGGAAAGTGATAACGGTGGTAGAACGTTCCAGGGCAGGTTGGTATGTAGTCATTAGTCATGACAATAAATTTTGGACTCGGTATCTTCATCTTGAAAAATTTACAGATGAACAAAGAGATAAATTAAAGGGAAAAACAGTAAAAGCCGGAGATGTCATAGGTTATGTCGGAGAAACCGGAATAGGCACCGGAGTTCATCTGCATTTTGGTGTGAGAGAAGGTAGTTTAGATAAATGGTATGCCGTTAATCCGGGGGATTATCTTGACCCTGTGAATGCGAAGAAATATGTTTCTCCTCTGGGCGCAATCGACAGGGTTAAAGTAGAGACCTATCTTGACGGTGATATTCTGGCGCCATTATATTCCGCATCTATTCCTCAGGGATATGTCAGGGATGTGCCGCATCAATGCGTATGGGATCTGATAAAGACAGTTGCGAAAGCGGGTGAACATAATATCAGAGTTGAAGTTTTTGACGGGGTAATTCCCGGCATAAGCGAAGGACAGGGAATCGGCGCTAAGTCAGTAACGGCAATAGTCGAGCCGCCGAAAGTTATTGATTATGGTCCTCAAGACGATATTGGAGAGACAAAGCCGACAATTTTTGCCAAGGTGGTTTCTCCGTCGGAGATACCGATTTCAAAAGCGGCATTGTATTTGGACGGAGTAAAGAAGAAAGAGATTACACCCGACAGCGGTTCAACAATGGCTGACATTAGTTATATACCGGAGATTGACCTCGGCGACGGAACTCACAAAATTAAAATAGTTGCTGAAGACATTTGTGGAAATAAAGGTGAGAAAGAATGGGAAGTTAGAGTATCGCTTGAACCAAAAATAGTCATAACTTCCGGCTGGGGGAAAATAGCTATTTACAAAGATGTTAGCATTGTTGAAAACCAAATCCCCTACTATAAGGGCATTTCTGGGAGGCATAAGATGGAAGAATGGCATGTAAGGGGATATGTTATTCCATCAGAAGGAGTGAAAATATGGGGCTATCAACAAAAATATTATCAATACCCCGGTGTGAGTTCATATTTCCCAGAAAAGTTTGAAATATCAATTGATGAAAAGGGTAATTTTGAAGCTACTATTGCAGCCGGAACGCGTATAATGGGTTATTGTAAAAGTAATAACAAATATTTTCAAAATAATGATATTGTCGACTGGGTAAGGATAAATTATCACTTAATAGAATGTTATAGTAGGCATGAGCAGACATATGTTGGAATATCTCCGTCACCTCCAGTAGTATATCCCCCTCATATGGTTGAGAAATATGGAGTTGGTGGTGGGGGTGTAGAAATTACTAATGTTAGTCCTAACAATGATAGATATTATCGCAGTAGGTATAGTCATCATACAAGTTTGTATTGGTATGATAAAGTAAGAAGTATTAATTTAACTTTAGATTTCGTTTATTCGGGCATAGTAAAGAGCGTGAGTATAGGAGCAACATTACCCTCAGAATGAAACTTTACATAATTGTAGCAACACTAATAGTTCTCTCGAATATCAGTATTGGTTATTCCCATGACAAAGACATAGATTTGTGCGATAAGAAAATAGAAAGGCTGAATCTGATTAACGCGAAAAACCCGGAAGGGTCCCAGGGATTTGTTTACTTTCCTCAAAGTATAAAAAAAGATGAAAGCGGAAATATCTATATTTTCGATGAATTATCGCAGAGCGTAAACAAATATAATTCAAGCGGAGATTTTATTTTTAAAATTGATAAAGAAAAAGGCGTATTTGAAATACAAGACTTTGATATCAATTCAAAAGGTGATGTTTATATAGCTGGTTTTCAGGGAATATTGTTATTTAGAGAGAGTAAGGTTGAAGATTTAATTGATAGTTTTAACTTTCAACCGCCTGTGAGAATAAGTATCGTTAACGATATTCATTTGTATATAATAGACAGCGGCGGAGTCAGAACAAGAAAATACGATATCTGTAAAAATCCAATATTACTGAAAGAGTGGGCGCAGCAAAATCAAACAGGGGAGAGTAATATTGGTTCTGCGCGTACAAGCCAATCATTATTGAGCGAACCGATTAAAAGCAGTTTAGAAGAGTTTAAACTTAATGAGGTTTATGCTTTTCCCAATCCGGCGGAAAAGAGCAATCCAACAATTCATATCGAATGCGGATCCGCGGATAAAGTGGAGATAAGAATTTACACTATTGCGGGAGAGCCGGTGCATTCGGTGATTATTACAGAAGTGCCGAAGATTATTGCGAGTAAATTAGCTTATGAGTATACATGGAATTGCAGCGGTAAAGCCAGCGGAGTTTATTTGTATCTCGTTAGAGCTAAAAAAGGCGAGAAAGTTCTTACGGCTTTAAAAAAACTTGCTCTTATTAAATGAAAAAAATGCGCAGAAAAATATATTTAATTCAAAAAGGTTTCCAATTGAAGTTTATGGGCAGGGTAATGGCGCTAATACTTTTATCGATATTTGTCACAGGCGGCGGAGTATTGATAATGACTAATTATCGGGAGAAGATAGATAATGCTCAATTATTTTATGTTACAGAGAGCTTTGGAGAAGACCCTGTGAAAATAACGCAAGAGGATATAGTGTATCCGGTTCTTTTATCTGCCGGCGTGGGGCTTTTGATCATAACGGGAATAACAATGCTGTTTTATTCTCATAGAATAGCCGGTCCCGTGTATAAGATAAAGAAAAATCTGGACGAAATGGGACAAGATAATATAGGGCTCGATATAAAACTGCGCAAATGGGATGAGTTTAAAGAACTGGCGGAGTCACTTAACAAAGTGAAAAGAAAAATGGAAGAAGAAACAAAAAGGAAAGAGATTTTCGGCGGGAAGTTATCGTTAATAAAAGAAAGATTAAGGCATGCGAATACCGGATTAAATCAGCACGAGATACAAGAATTGATAAAGGACATAGAGGCGGCATGAAAACGCGCTATATCCAAAAGCGAATAATCGGCTGTTATAGTTTTAGATTATTTGCTTTTGCCTGTTTCATAGGTTTAATAATGAATCAAGTATCTGTCATCCACGCTGAAACAGGAAAGTCGGGAGCGTCATTCTTAAAGATAGTGCCGGGCGCAAGGCCGGTGGGAATGGGCGGAGCTTATACGGCAATAGCGTCGGATATAAATGCGCTTTATTATAATCCCGCGGGAATAGGCGGTATAAGGCAATCTCAATTAGGAGCAACTCATACAGAATGGCTGAATAATGTTAATTATGATTTTGCCGGCGGGGTGATACCCACGCATAACGGGGCGATAGGCGTTTCGGCGGTATATCTTACGACGGGCAAGATTGAAGGAAGAGATGAATCAGGAAATCAAACTGGTGATTTTTATTCTTCCGATATGGCGATAACGTTCTCCGGAGCAAGACGGCTTAATTCGAATACACAAGTTGGCGGAAGTGTAAAAGCGCTGCAACAGAAAATAGCAAGCGAAACAGCGGACGGTTTCGCGCTGGATATAGGAGGGACGCAGAGGATTTCTAAAAAAGTCCACGCGGGATTGGCCGTCAAAAATGTCGGTCCGAAAATGAAGTTTATTGATGAACAATACTCTCTTCCGGTCACTATAACGATGGGAACAGCCTATAATTTGGTGGGAATATTTAATCTTGCGCTGGATGTAAGCTATGAGCCGGTTGATAAAAAAAGAATTATAAGTTTCGGAACGGAGTTTTGGCCGAAAGAATTCGTTGCATTAAGAGCGGGATATTTGTATCAAGCGGTTAATGCTCTTTACGATTCAAGCGGCGATGTAACAAATAATAAAATCAATATACACAATGGTTTTGGCGGGGGTATCGGGATAAAAGTGCTGGGCCACAATTTAGATTATGCAATTGTTCCGTATTCTGAGTTGGGAACTACTCAAAGGATTAGTTTGCAGGCAAATTTTTAGACCACATTAAATCTATGAGGTTCTCGCACGAGTTTAATTGTAGAAATGAAACAAAAAGAATTGGGCGAATTATCGAGTCGTATGTATGTGACCGATTTTAAGGCATGATGATTTATTTTCTTCTGGCCGCCTACAACGAAGCGGAGTCGATAGAACCTGTCTTTGCAAGCATAAAAAGGGCGATAAGCAGAGATTTTATCATTCTGCTTGTGGACGACGGCTCAAATGACGGCACATCGGGAAAGGCCTCGTCCGTCGCCCGGCATTTAAACATAAGTCTGGAAATAATAAGGCATCCGTGCAATCTGGGCCTCGGGGCGGCTATCAGGACCGGTTTTGAATGGATAGATAAAAATGCCTCGTCGGATGACATTGTTGTCACAATGGACTGCGACGACACCCATCCCCCGGCGACGGTGGGGGCGATGATCAATAAACTCGGCACAGGATCGCGCCCCGGCTGTGATGCTGTTATAGCGTCCAGGTTCGTTGAGGGCGGCCGCTGCAGCGGCGTGTCTTTTCTGAGGAGTGTTATAAGCCGCGCGGGTTCTTTTATTATGAGCGCCATTTTTCGCGGAAGCGCTGTTTCCGACTGGACATCCGGATTCAGGGCATACAACGCCGCCGCTTTAAAAAAAGCCAGAGTACCTTCTCTTATGCGGGCAAAAGGTTTCAGCGCTCAGCTCGAGATCCTTTTTCTTCTGCTCGGCTCCGGAGCCGTTATAGGCGAATGCGCTCTGCAAATGGATTATTCGCTTAAAAAAAGTCCTTCCAAGATGCGGCTCATTCCTTTGCTTTTTGAATACCTGCATGTCGGCTCACGGTTTCTCTTGTATAAGATCGGAGCAAGTTCTATAATGTAGCCGGTTTGAGTTGGAATTGCCTCGTAGGGAAATAACGCCCGCGCGAAAGATTATTGACAAGAGCGCGCGGAGCTTTCTAAAATAAAAAATGATTAAACTCGCGGATGTGAAAAAAAATTACGGCAGCGTCAGGGCGCTCAATGGCATTTCCTTTGAGATCTCAAAGGGCGAGATAGCCGCTTTCCTCGGCCCCAACGGAGCCGGCAAAACCACGACAATGAGGATAATATCAAATTATTTTCCCGCAAGTTCCGGCGGGGTTTCCGTAAAGGGGCTCAGTCCCGCCGAGGGCAGGCGTTTTATAGGATATATGCCGGAATCCAACCCTCTTTATCCGGAAATGTTTGTTGAGGATTATCTCCGTTATGTCCTGAAACTGAGGGGCATCAAAGGCCTCTCGCACTTAAAAAACGCCGTGGAGCAGTGCTCTTTGAATGAGGTGATGTCAAAGAAAATAGGCGAGCTCTCAAAAGGTTACAGGCAGAGGGTGGGGCTGGCCGCGAGCATCGTCCATGACCCCGAAATACTCATTCTGGACGAACCGACAATAGGCTTAGACCCGAATCAGATAAGGGAGATCCGCTCGCTGATAAAAAATCTAGGCAGGGAAAAAACGGTTATTATCTCAACCCACATCCTTTCGGAAGCCGAGGCCATGGCCACCAGGATACTGATCGTGAAAGACGGCTCTCTTGTTCTGGACAGCCCCGCCGATAAAATTGAAAGCTTTTTTTCCGCCGGCATTGTCATCAATTTTGAAAAATTTCCGGATGATATATACGAGCTTAAAAAAATCAATGGCGTTGAAGACATCTTGCGCGGCGAAAACGGTGTTGAAATAGTCTATACCGAGGGAAAGGATATCAGGAGCGCTGTCTTTTCGCTCTGCGCGGCCAGGAAATGGAAGGTGCTGGAAATGCATACACGGAAAAAAGGCCTTGAGGAGATATTTAAAACCCTCACCGAAGACAACGGCGGAAGGGAAGTTCCGGTTCCGGGAGCAGTTCAATGAAAAAGGAAGCCGTTTTTACAATAGCGAAAAAAGAGTTCGCTGATTATTTCACGAGCCCCATGGCTTATATCATACTCACGGTTCTGTGGCTTGTGACAGGGTGGTTTTTTACATCGTCCATCTTCCTTATAGGAGAAGCTACGCTGGCGGGCGTGACATCGAATCTGGATCTGCTTCTTGTTTTCATTGTGCCGGCCATTGCCATGCGGCTGATCTCCGACGAAAAACGCGCAGGGACGATTGAAAATCTTTTGACAAGCCCCATAGAGGCGAAAGAGGTTGTCCTCGGTAAATATTTAGGGTCGCTTGCCGTTATCCTCATAGCTCTCCTGGGAATGGCCGTCTATCCTGTGTCGCTGTCTTTTATAGGCAGAATGGACTGGGGCCAAGTCGTGGGCATGTTCGCCGGTTATTTTATGCTCGCGGGAATGTATCTGGCCGCGGGTCTTTTCGCTTCGTCGCTGACAGCGCAGAATGTGTCGGCCTATATTATATCTTTTGTTATCTGTTTCGCTTTTTTCATGATAGGAAAGGCTTTGCCGGTGATGCCGGATTGGATGCAGGGGACGCTTTCCTTTATCGCCGTGGATACCCATCTGGCCAATACCGCGAAAGGCGTTATTGACATCAGGGATATAATGTATTTCGCCTCTTTCACTGGGCTGTTCCTTGTTTTGTCCGAATGGAGGATCTCGGCCTTTAAAAAGAACAGGAACACCGCGTCGTTCATATTGCTGGGGATTCTGATAGTGGCGAACTACTTCGCATCCTATTATTTTCTCAGGATAGATATGACTTCCGTGAAATCTTATTCGCTTTCAAAGGCCTCAAAGAAAACGGCCCGGGCTTTTGACGAACGCGTCGTTATTAAGGCCTATTTCAACAACGATCTTCCCGCGCAGTACCTGAATATCAAAAACTATCTTGCGGATCTTCTGCAGGAATACAAATCATACAACAGGTCTAAAATTGTCTTTGAGTTCAAGAACCCTTCCGGCAATCCCGGGGTGATGAAAGAGGCCGGCTCGGAGGGGCTTTTCCCGATACAGTTCACCCAAATAGCCGCGGATAAATATGAGGTGAGCGACGGATACATGGGGCTGGTCATGTATTACGCCAAAGGGGACAGGAAGGAAGTGATTCCATATGTGAAAGACACCTCCGGGCTGGAGTATGTTTTAACGGCGGCTTTTAAAAAACTGCAGGATCCCTCCCGCAAAAAAATAGCCCTTATAAAAGCTTTCGGCTCGAGCGATTTATCCGGAAACCCCGAACTCGAGGCGCTCGTGAGGGAAAATTATGACATGGAGGAATTGCTGCCCGGCTCTTCATCCGACGCTTTTTCAGCGGCGCTGCTCATATCGCCATCGGACGCGCCGGCTAAGGGTGAAATGGAATGGTTCCATTCAATCGGCAAAAAAGTTCCGGCGGGTATTTTTATAGACAGGCTGGATGTGCCTTCCGATAACTTTTACGGCATAAGAAAAAAATGTGATATTGCCGCTCTTCTGGCCCCTTACGGCCTTAAGATCTACGACGGGACGGTGCTCGACGCGCAGAACCAGCGTATAGGCGTTCAGCAGCAGAGAGGCTGGTTCACCATATCCAATATTGTGAATTACCCGCCTTTTGTGGCGGTCACAAATTTCAGCCCGGCCACCATAAGCGCGAAAATGGAAAGAGCCGTTCTGCCCTATGTGTCGGCCTTTGAAGTTGACAAAAGCAGATCATCCGGGATAGAGGCTTTTGCTTTCTCATCCAAAAAATCATGGCTGGACACGATCACCGTCTTTAACCCCCTTCAGAAATTTATTAAGCCGGTCGACGCTCCTGAAGGCCCGTTTGCGCTGGGGGTGGCTGTCGTTAGAGAACCTTTGAGGATGGCTGTCCTCGGCACCTCAAGATTTATAGATTCGTCTGTGGCGGAGGACCCCTCAAACGCGTCGTTCTTTCTCAATATAATTGACTGGCTCGTGCAGGAAACGGATCTGATAGAAATCAGGAACAAGGGTGTTCTGTTCCGGCCGCTCAAAAAAATATCCGACCCCGCCCGGATCGTGTTTAAATATGTCAATATTTTTCTCAGCCCGCTCCTTCTTTTTACCGCCGGTATGATTGTGTGGAAGAGGAGCGCCTTAAAAAGGGAGCGCTTTAAACGAATATATGAACCGTAAATTATCAGTTGTACTCGGCATACTCATACTTATAGCCGTCACACATCATTATATTCAGAACGCTCCGGCGGGGATACAGCCTTTTTCAAAAATAAAAGACATCAAGTTTGTAGAGATAGAGAATTTTCAAAGCGGCGAGAAAGCAACTCTTGTGAGAAAGGAAGGTGACTGGGAAATAATCATTTCCACGAATTATCCAGCGGATTCCCGGCGCGTGAAAACGCTGATGGGCGAAATAAAGAACTTGAAATTTGAAAACGTAATATCCCTTTCGGCAAATAAACGATTTGAACATGATCTCAGTTCCTCTTCGGCGATAAGGCTCACGACCAAGGGCAAAAAATACGCCTCTGTCCTCATAGGGAAGCAGGCCTTTGGCAGGAATCATTTTTACGCCGGTTTTGAAAATGACGATAAATCCTATATTGCCGGTGGTATCAGGAGGGAGCTCGTCTTAACGGGGGCGGAGTACTATAGAAAACGCCATATAGCCTCAGTCAGGGAAGAAGATGCGTCGCGTTTGCGAATAACCGCCGGTGAAAAGATATACAGCCTTTCCAGAGGCGAGTCGGGCTGGGATTTTCAGTCAGACTCGCCCGGAGATTTTTATAAGTTCATCTCATATTGTCTGAACATGACGGCTTCGGGTTTTTACGACGCCGCTTTTGCCCCCTCGCACAGAATAGAAATAACAAAAAAAGACGGGACAACTGTGGCATGGGAATTCGGAGAAGCGGCAAAAGATAAATTCTGCGCCCGCGTTCCCTCATCAAACGGCGGCTATATAATCCCGTCGGAAAAAGCCGCGGCAATCATTAAATTTTTTCAAAAACACGCTTCGAAATAGTTTTGTGACATAAATCACGTCAAAAAGTCTTGACACGCCCTGCGCGGTATTATAGAATTTAACGTATGAAAAAATTTATGGATAGAATCAATCTGCGGTTGGATGACGGCCGCGGGCATATCGGCATTTCCGGGAGGAACGTTATTATGAAAAATTTTATCAAAGGCATGGTCCTGATGTTTATTATCTGTTCAGCCGCCAGAGCGGGCACCATAAGCGGGAACATAACATATGCGGGCTCTCCCGTCGATACCACGGTTCTTGTTTTTGACGATCCGAAATTTGACGCGGAACCACTCGCGATGTCAACGATGAATGCGCCGGGATCATACAGTATCACGGACGCCGCTCTTGCGGATGCCACGCCTTATTATGTCATTTGCATAGCGCCTACGGTTGATTTGGATCACATAAAAGATACCGATCCCTGGTCATGTTATGCCAGCACCAGTAAAGTTTCAAGCCCTGACGCTGTTGTTTTGTCAGGCGGTGAGGCCTTGAATGTGGATATGGTGATGGTTGAAGGGAGTGTCGTGCCCAACCCGTTTGCCACGCCTGTTTATGAAATTAAAACGGAGCTGAATTACAGCGGATCCGCCTCAACCACCACCACCTCTTATAGTGTGTACCTTCGTGTCGATGACATAAGAAACCCTCATGCGACTTCTGTTGTCGTGAATGGCCTTGGGGCGGCAGGTATGAGCTTGGACTTTTTTGAGGACGGGTTTGATAGGAAGTGGGAAAATTCGGGCGCCACAAAAGAAATTAGGTGGACATCCGCGCCGACGCTGCCGCTGTATTATAATTACAGCATTACCGACGACGGGTCAGGGAAGGTGTGTTTTTCAACAATAACGGCGTCTCTTACGGAATTTCCGTCAAATGTTTCACCCGCCGACGGGGCAAATCTCACTGTCTCCCCCACCACTATTTCGTGGGAATGGACGGGCACAGCCGTAAATTATTTTAATGTATGCATATTTGACAGGGGGACTGACGGTATCGGCTGGAATATGATATGGGAGTCCGATGGCATGGCGTATATAGGGACTTCTTATAATGCTGATTGTTCTGCTGCGGTTTTAACATCAGGCCATTATTATTCGTACATAATTCATGCTGGTCTTGATGACACGGAGTATTCCAGCAGAGCCTCCTCTTACAAAGTTGATTTCGGTTATAATACCGCCGCTTCTGTCGGGAACATAACTGGAACCATAGATTACACGGCGGGTACCTATACGGGAGACCTTTATGTGATGGCGGGCCACGGAGATCCGTCAACATGGGCTGGCAACCCCTCGCTGGTTGAATACAATAACAATTGCGGTTCTTTCACCTCGGCTTATTTGTTTGACACGGGAAATATTCCCGTTGGCCCCGATTATAATGTTGTCGCATGGATTGATTCAACAGCGGATGGCGTGTATGATCCTGCCAATGAAGCTGGCGCGGCGTATTCTCCCTCGCCGGTGACGGTATTGGATGGGATGACAACTCCAAACATTGATTTTAATCTGCAGGATCCGGCTTCCTCCGGCGGGAACATAACTGGAACCATAGCTTACACGGCGGGCACCTATTCGGGGGACCTTTATGTGAAGGTGGGCCACGGCGCTCCGAATACATGGGGCGGGGGTAATCTTCCTGTCTTCAGCACCCAGATTGTTTCAGGATATTCCTTTCCTTATAATTATGACACGGGAAATATAGAGGTGGGTACCGATTATAATATTTTCGCCTGGATAGATTCAACATCCGACGGCAGTTTCGACGGCAGCAGTGAAGCTGGCGCGGCATATTCGCCGGCGCCCGTGACGGTTTCAGATGGTGCGGCAACCCAGAACATTGATTTGACCCTTCAGGATCCGGCGCCCTCTACAGAGGGTTATACTTATTATGACACAGGAGCAGGAATTCCTGTTTCATTTGACGCCGTTATTGTTACTTCCGACGGAGGTGACGCCGTTATTTCGCCAAACGGCGACAATAATGATGACGAGTTCAGAGTGAATTATGTTTTGACTTCACCGTCGGCGACCATAATGAGCGGCGGCGGCGCGCAGGTCAGAATTGTGGCTGATACCAATAATAATGGTTACGCGGACACTTTTAAATGGGAGCAGGTCATGTGGGAAAATAACGCGCCGCATTTTATACCTGCCGCCGCTATTTCAACATCAAGCATTTACTATAATGTTAATGGCAATGACTGGTGGGGCTATTTTAATTCACTTGCGCAGGATGCAAAAGACGCTTTGACGCTTAGTTATCAGGAACTGGACGCTATCCAAGCTAATATGGATTATGATTTCTGGGAATGGATAGGCCAGAGCGATTTTACCGAGCAGGGCGGCGTATACAAAACAAATCCCAGAACGGTGAATATTAATTTTTCGTGGGACTGGCTGAAAAGAATTCCTGCAAATGGGGATTGCAAAATTTTTATTGAAGCGGCCGCGCCGTGGTTTTCGCCGCAGACACTTTTACGGGGAGAGTCCACTTCCACCATTGTCACTGTCACAGGAGTGGGCGTTATCAGAGGCACGGTCACTCTTCCCGGGGGAGAGCCTGCCGCTTTTGCCGAAGTCAACGCCGGAAATCAGTACAGCTGGAATCACACTTATACAGACGAGAACGGTGTGTATATGATGAGAGGCATGGCCGCAGGCAGCTATCATATGGATGCATGTAAAGCAGGTTATACGGTAGCGCGCGCGGAAAATGTTTCTCTTTCGGGAGATGAAGCGCTACAGAATTTTAAGCTCGGTAAAGGCGTTCGGCTTGAAGCCACAATACAACTGTCGGGCGCAGCATTTCAGCCTTATACGGATCAGTGGGGAAATACCGTTAATGAATTGTGGGGTAATTTTGACGCATGGAGTATGAATGGCCCCGACGGCGGTTGGGCTAATTTCAGGATATCAAGCGGCGCTACCAGCGCAAAATGTGTGCTTCCTCTGGTTGAGGGCGTTTATGGTATCAGAGCAAACGCAAACAAATATGTGTCAATTTCGACAACTGTGGTTCTTACGGATGGCGTGGGCGGCGTTCTCGGAGCCGGCGCGACATTTTACACCATGACGATAGGCCTAAATCCCGCTGTGGATATAAAAGGGTATGTTGTTATAGACAGCACAAATGTCAGCGAGCTGCAGCAAAGATATGTTGATATTAATGCGCGCTCTACGGATAATATTGTTTGGGCATGGGGCCAAAGAGAATGGGACCAGAATCTATGGAACATTTACGCTTCAAGCACAGTGATGCCTTTTACCGTTTGGAATGTGACACCGAATAAAGACTATGTGCTGCGGTTCTGGAGTCAGTATTACGCGGAAAAATCAACAACAGTTTCTGTGGCAGGGACGACCGTTATGATGGCTAAAGCTGACGCCATACAAATGGACGAAGGCGAATCAATAACCGGCAATGTCGTTATTAACTGGTCTCCGACAACTTATGCCATTTACGAAAATCAGTCTTGGAATGATAACGGTGTGAAAAAACTCTGGCTGAATATTGACGCTTTTGACGAGCAGGCGCAGCAGGGGAGAAATATAGGTTTTTCCATTCCCATCAGCTCGATTCCTCCAGTGATAGCGCCTTATACCATCGCGGGATTGACCGCCGGGCGTGAATATCAGATGAATGTGTGGGGTCTGGATATGGGTTTTGAGCAGGCCAACCGCTGGCAGAAAGTGAGCGCGGGCAGCACCAGAACAATTACATTTGATCCGTTTTCCGGCAGAATAACAGGAACCGTACTTAACCAGTCGGAAACGCCTGTCAGCTCAATGACAATAAGCATAAGCTGTCAAAAACTTTGGATGGGAGATCAAAATACACCTGGCGCCGTGATTCATCCCGATGCCAGCGGAAATTTTTCTATTGAAGAACTGAGCACCGGCGAATATACAATTACAATAATGGAACAGGATGGACAAGGGGCGTCTATAGGCAATTACGGAATGGTGCAGAAAAGAGCGTCTGTTGAAAACGGCCGGACATCTGCGCTCGGAAATATATATTTGAAACAGGCAGGGAAAATCAGCGGAACGCTTGTTCTTAATTCCGCAAAATACCCGAAATGGTCGGATGTTTATGCCGCAAGCACGCAAACATATTCTATATATGACAACTGGGGAATACCACAAGAAGGCCCGCCCATGGAAGTTGTTGTAAGGGCGATATCAGTAAAACAGATGAATCAGGGCGGGAATCTCATGGAATCCGCTCTTAAAGCTAATCTTGTTCTGTGGTCGGATACAGTGGCGTCTTACACGATACGCGGGCTTGCGGAAGGCAGTTATATTATTCTGCCGCCGCTCTATTTTGATTCATTGAATGACGGCCAGGCGGGAATGTTCGGAGGCCAGTTTGCTCCCAACGGCGACCTTGCGTCAAGTATTCCTATGGTGCCGCTTGTCACGGGCGAAGAAAAAGTATTGCCTCAGTTGACACTTATAGACGGTGTTAATGTTAAAGGTACTGTCCAGAGATCGCAAACCGGCGTTGAGGGCCATTACTGGGTTGAAGTTGTAAGCAGGGAAAATTATACGCCTGTTTCTCCGGGGAAACCCATCGATTTTTTTGACGGCAGCAGTTTGGCCGGTGTAGTCATGGCAAATACTCTCAACAGTCCGACACAGAGCTTCAGCTTCTCATCCATACACCCGGGCAAATATAATGTCATGATGCGCGTGTGGGACCAGAGTTTTAAGGATGTCGTTGTGCCGTTTGAAATTCTCTCCGGCTCTACAAAGACAATTGACCTGGGAACGATAATGCTTCAAAAAGGAGCTAATATCACCGGCACTCTCAGAGATAAGGATAGCGGCAGTGTTGTTTACGACGGTATCAGGGTGCGGTGCGAAAGCATACCCAGGAAAGAAGGAACTTACAGAGAAACACGCGATTATAATGACCAGTGGGCTGATCCCGAAATAAGAATAAGTTCAACAACCGGAGTATTCAAGTTAAAGAATCTGCCGGCGGGCACTTATGAAGTGGAAGTGCAATGCAATAAAAGCGATCTTTCTTACGCGTATGTGCAGAAAAGAATTGTGGGCGTTATTGTGCCTGATTCAACGGGCGATGTGGATTTAGGCACTATAGAATTAAGGAAAGGGAAAAATATTTCCGGCATGGTGAAAGATATTTCCGGCAGCCCTGTGCCCAATGTAAAAGTTGAGGCCGATCCCATGTTCGGAATGACTCACGGCTGGTCCGATTTCAGGACGGACTCGGAAGGTAGATTCGTGCTGAAGGGGCTGGATCCCGATGTCGCTTACTGGAAAGTGACGGCAGCTCCGCGTCCGGAGATATGGGACAGATGGGAGTCGGAATCTTACTACGCTCCGGCGGTTAGAAAGAATGTTGTTGTAGGCAGCACGGACACGGTGCTGACGGTTTCTCTTCCCGACAAAGGCGTGGAGGGTGTTGTGATGACGCCGGTCATTCCCTCTAAGGATGACATGGAAATATTGATGCCGGAAGGGTGGGGCAAAGATCAGGCAGGCCTTAAAACTTACGGGGCATTTATTGTGCTTCAGAACAGCAGTGAAAGATATTCGGATCCGTTTAAGGGTTACCAGATGGTGAGCAGAGCGCCTTTCTGGGAAGGGCCCGACGATGGCCCGGGCAGATGGAAATCTTCTTTTACCATTATGGGGCTCAGCGACGGCAGATATAACATGCGCCTTGTCGCAAAAGGTTTCTGCTCGGAATTTATTCCAGGCATAGTAATTTCCTCCGGAACGACTGTGCTGGAAGCGGTCACTCTTTCAACGGGCGCCACTCTCTCGGGCGTTTTCACCAAGGCCGACGGGAGTAAGGTCAAAACCGTAGAAGTTGATGAGGTTGTGGCGGCTAATCAGAACATGACAGACCTCGTTTTCGGAGAGCTCGTCACCAACAGCGGTACAGGAGAAATAGAAAGTTACAATATTCCCGGTCTTCGTAAAGGTGTTTCTTACACCGTGATTTTATCTATGGGAGAAGACTCTCTTTTTATGGCGCCGGAACCGCAGAAAATAACGCAGAGCGCTCAGACATATAATTTCATCTTTCAGGATAACGCCCCGAGTTTTATCAGCTGGGTCAAGAAAGGAAACGGGGTTGAGGAATCTACCAACACCATTATCATTGAGGCTTTTGCCTCTGAACCTATACGTGAAAGCTTAGGTTCGAGTGTTGTTGTTCTCGACGGTGTTTATGACAAGACCAATTCCATTGTCGCCGGGAGTTTCGACCGCATTCCCGCTATAGCCCTGAACAAAACGGATATAATGGCTAAGTTCACTTTTAGCGGTTCGCAGAACTCCATAGTTTATCACTTTGAAGGAACAGACCTTAAAGGCAACAAGCAGTCGCCCGGAACCTGGGCCGCGGTGAACGACAAGGATGAAAGCGAATATCCGTTTAGATACACTTTCTATAAGGCGTGGGACAATTACGCTCAGAAGAACATCAATCCCACTTTTGGCGGTACCGTTGAAGTCGGTAACGGCGATGATAGCGAGGTCTATGTGCCTACGGGAAGCATGGATACAGCCTCGGACGTTAAAGTGACGGTGGGCAAAACCGCATTTCCGAGCGAATCAATTCCCGCGCCCGCGCCTTCGGCATCGGGTGTGAGGTCGGCGTCTGCTGTTCGCGCTTACGCCGCACAAAGGGACAGTTTCTACACTGCCCGTTACGGCGCGGCGATGCCATCTTTTGACGGCCCCCCTCTTTCCGTTTCTACAATGAGCGCTCTTTACGAAGTCAAGGCAAGGCTCGTCAGCGGACCTCTCGCGTCAATCGCGGCAAGTCAGTCGGTTGATTTGACTTTTGAATACGATTCTACAATTTCCACGCATCCCGCGACGGATTTTATATATGTTTATTCGTCGACGGCTTCATCCAACGCGGAATGGAATCTTGTGGATGGCTCGCCTGTGATAAATACCAACGATAATACGATAACTGTTCAGACGACTCATTTTTCGTATTTCGCGGTGTTCAAACTTTCGGCGGCGCCTAGTGTGGTTCCATCGTCTCCAACAATTACCTCGGTCTCGCCTGCGTCGGGAATCCAAGGCGATACTTTGCCATCAATGACCATCAATGGAACAAATTTAGATCCCTCAATTGCAGGTATCTCTTTTGATCCGACAGGAATTGTGTATAGTTCTCTTACTGTGTTGAGTTCGCAGCAAATTGTTCTCTGGAATGTCGATATAGGAGCAGGGGCATCACCAGGCGCAAGAAAGATAATTGTAACGAACAATGATGGAGGGACAGGAAGTCTTTTAGACGCATTTTATATAAACAGTAACGCTGTTACGATCAGTTCCACAACCATTGCTATAGTTGGCGGCGGTTATACTGTACGCGCAGGTTCCACGATTACGGTTACAATAATAGGTTCAGGCCTTGATGCTTTTGCGGATGAAACAGGCGACTATGTTAAACTTTACAACGAGGGTTTCTCAATATCGGGTTCAACAACTCTTGTTCACACAAGCACCTTAACAGTACAATTTGTCATTCCTCCGGCCGCTATAACGGGTCTTTACGATTTAAAATTATATGATGCTACAAATGATGACCTTCGCACAGAGCTTGCATTTCTCGTAATTAGCGCGAATCCTGTGAATCCTTATACTTCGGCGTTCAAGAGCTATGTGTTCCCGAATCCATGCCGCGCAAACAGTTTGAGTATCAAGGTGTGCGTGCCGGGAACGGCGGCGGATGTTTCCGCGGGAACTACCGTAAACGGCGGGGTCACAATATACACGCTCACGGGAGAGAAAGTGTGGTCAGCGTCGCAGGACCTGAAAAAGGCCTTTGGTCCCGGCGACAGCGATCCTTCATGGGGCGGAGAAAATATAATTAACTGGGATTTGAAAAATTCCAACGGAGGAAATGTCGCATCCGGAGTTTATTTCTATATCGTTGAGGTGGCCGGACAGGGAAGAGATAAAGGAAAGCTCGCGGTAATAAGATAATCAAATGGGGATTTTGGAGGATTAAATTATGAAAAAGATTATGATAGTTTTGATGTGTTCGGCAATGGCTGTTTCCGCTTTCGCGGCAAACGCAATTGTGATGAATGTCGGCGGCACCGTTGAATATTCGCGCTCGGGAGCGGAATCGTCAGGAATTGTTTCGGAGCCGCTTTCAACGCTTTGGACGCTGCTGACAAAAGGCGTGTATTTGCAGGAAAACGACATCGTGAAGACCGGACCCGGCGGAAAAGCGTCTCTTGTCCTGGACACGGGAAGCCAGGTGGATATAGGCCCGTCAACGAATGTGAAAATAGCCAAACTCACCGACAATGATACCTTGCTGGATATGGCAATGGGCGAACTGACCAACAAGGTTGAGAAACTAAAAGAAGAAAATGTATCCTTTGCCGTAAAAACTCCCGCCTCCGTCTGCGCCGTCCGCGGTACGAAGTTTAGCGTCATCGTGGATAAGAGCGGAAAAACCAGAGTGAATGTTTTTGCCGGCGTCGTTTCCGCCCGTGAAATCTCAGGCATAGGCGAGGAAATTTATATCAGGCAGAATCAGTTTCTTGAAATTCTCCCCGGAATCGCTCCCGGACAGGCGGCTGATTTGAGTTTTGCTCCCACAGCGCGGGAAGTACTGATGACAAAAGCGGAATTTATGAATGAAGTCAGAATGGATATGACCAAGGAACAGGTGCAAGCCGCCGCCGCCGTGGAAATAAAAAATGCGGAGTACGAGCAGGGTAAAACAATGACGGATTATTTCGGCCAACGCGTTAGATTGGAAGAATACATAGTCAGGCCGCAGTCGGACCAGTTCAAGTTTGTCGCTCTTAATGAAAGAGACAACAGGTTTGACTATTTCACATGGCTTGCGACATTTAACACGGATTTGCCGGCTGACTTGTCAGTCGCGAATCAGATAGCTTTTGAAAAAACGGATTCTCAGGTTTGGTCAAGCGCGCCGGATTACTGGATAATGCAGCACGACTGCGCCGCGTCAAACACGGTTGATTCGGTTGAGTGGACGAAAAATAGAACCAACTGGGATATCGCCGCATCGGTCACGGGGTTTGAAATAAACGGAACTGATGTTTTAGCAAGTATTATAGGAATCCCAACAGACGGTTCCAGCGCCACCAACGCGTATGATAAATATTCCACTTCCATTGCGGGTAAAAACTATTCGGAAGAATATTATTTTATTGATGACGAGGGCAGTCTTGCCACAAGGGCTGATTACAATAATAATCAGTCGGGTTATAACGAAGAAATGGTTTTTAAGTCGGATAATTTTGGCGGCGTTGACGGAAAAATTGATATAGTTATAGAGCCGGAAATATTTGAGCAGGCGGGAATGAGATAAGTCTGCGGGTAAATTTAAAATGGAAATGATTAAAAACAGAGAATTTGATGAAATTTTAAGCGATTTCGCGAAAAATGAAAACGCGAAGATTTTTATTTTCGGCTCCCGCGCGCGGGGCGACAATTATCCCGCGTCGGATATTGACATCGGGATTTTGTTTGAGCCGGGTTCTGCGGATGCGCGATTTAAAATTTCACTTATTAAAGAGAAATTTGAGAATTCAAATATCCCGCAAAAAGTTGATGTGGTGAATTTGAATGAAGTTTCCGAAAATTTTAAGTCGGAAATAATGAGGGATGCCGTTCCGTGGAAAGGCTGAAATTAAAATACGGTGACGCCGCAAACGCGCTGGAAACATTTGTGGATATTTTGAAAGAGCCGTATTCCGTTATTGTAAGAGACGCTTCAATCCAGAGATTCGAATATACTTTTGAAGCGGTATGGAAAATGCTTAAAGAATTATTAAAGGAAGATGCGGGGATTATTATAAATTCCCCGAAAGAGGTTTTTCGTGAAATATTCAGCATAGGTATTGTGAATGAAGATGAAGCGGGCAAATGCCTTGAGATGTGTGATCGCCGAAATGATACAGCGCACACTTACAAGGAAGAAATGGCGGAAAAAATCTTTGCCGGCTTGAATGGGTATTGTAAACTGATGAAAAAAATTCTTAAAACAGTGAAGGAGAAATTAAGTGATTGATATGAAAAAGATTATTGTTGTGGCGGTCTCTTGTGTTCTAGTGACTGCGCTTTATGCGGCGGAAATTGTGCCAGTCGGGGAAATAAATTTATCCGGCGGAGCTTCTTTTTACGAGGGCGAGTCCTCAGCTTCGGGCGGTAATTTCAATATAGCCGCCGTGCCCGCCGTCAAATTCAGCGAAAATGTCGTGCTTCTCCCCGGTTATTACGGTAATTACAGGGGCTCTAAAAGTGTTTATGAACTTATCGGCGGCGGCACACTATATCAGGATTCAATGAGCCACAATTTTACGCTGAGGCTTATAAATAAACTTTCTCCCGACCATAAGTTTAAGTTGAAGACGGGTTATGTTTTTAATTATTTCAGGGAAACTACGGACGAGAGCTGGGGAAAGGGGCTTTTTGATTTTGAGAAGTTTACGGTGGGGGCGGAGAGCGAAGCCAGGAACTTCATGGGAATGGATAAGTTTATCAGCTCGTTTGATATTATGAAAGTGACATTTCCGGAATATGAATCACTGGCTTCCGCGCGTTACGGGACAGAGGTTTTCCCGGGCGGGAGAATCCTTGATTTTGACGGCCTCAATGTTTATTTCAGAGGATTAAAAAAATTGAACGCCAAATCAATAGTTGATGTTAATCTGAATTTTATGCTCAAAGATTTTCCCGACCAGAATGTTATAGATTCGCAGGGCGCTTACACTCTGACGAAGAGAGCGGACAGGACTTCGGCGATGGATATGGTTTATTCGCGGATTTTGGGTTCTTTTTCTGCGGGGCTCTCTCTCAGCGGCGCGGTGAATCGCTCTAATCAGGACCATTATGACGCCGACGAATACAAATTTGTGGACAATTATTATGATTACAATTCATATTCCGTCGGGCCCCTCGTGTCTTTCGGAAATAATTTTCAGGTGAGCTGCGCCTATAAATACGGCATTAAAAATTACGAAGGGCGGCTTGTTCAGCAAAATACGCCCTTAGTTCCAGCCACGCACGGGGACTATACGAATCAAAAAGTAAAGAACAAAACGCATTTTGTGTCTTTGGGAAGTTCTTATAAATTAAGCAAACACCTGAAAGCGAAATTATCCGCCAATTATTTCGCGCAGGTTTCTAATCAGGATTACGAGGCTGTGTATCAGTACAGCTATGACACATATAATTTTGACGCGGGGGTTGTATATGAATTCTGACAGTGATCGGAGGAATAAAAAATGAAAAAAATTTTAATTTTAGCGGGTGTGGTTTTGTTGTCTGGCGAGTCTTTCGCCTGGATGAGTACAAGCGATAAGGGAACATGCGGAGCGCAGTTTCTTAAGATAGGCATGGGTGCGCGCGCCATGGGTATGGGAGGCGCAGCGGCGGCTCTGACGGATGTGAGCGCTCTATACTGGAACCCGGCCGGCCTCGCTTCTCTTGAGAAGAGAGAAGTGCTCGCCATGCACACGGATTGGTTCGAGGACACCTCGATAGAATTTCTCGGAGCGGCATTTCCCGTAGGCGGCGCCGTGTTCGGCTTGAGCATGACATATCTTGCGATAGATGAATTCGAAAGAAGGGTGGCGGACACCTCCGCGCCGGTTGGCACATTTGACGCCAATGACAGCGCTGTCGGAATAAGCTATGCCAAAAAGCTCGCTGGTCTGGACGCGGGTTTTACCGTCAAAGCGCTGAAATCAAGCATAGGTAGCGATTCGTCCAATGTCGCCATCGCCGCCGACGCCGGTATTATAAAAAAAGGATTGAGCCTCTCAGGGAAACCGATGTCGCTGGCCCTCGCGCTCAAAGATTTCGGGACGAAGATAAAGTTTAGCGCGCAAGAGGACAATCTGCCTTCCATGATAAAGCTCGGAATGGGCGTGGAAGTCTCCCCCCAGATGACAGTTGCCGCGGATCTCAATCTGCCGAGGGACAACGAAGTGAATCTGAACATAGGTTTTGAATATATGCTTCCTGTTGAAGCCGTGAAATTCCCCGTGAGGATGGGCTATAAGACACTCAACGATTTTGACACCATAGACGGTTTCTCAGCCGGTTTCGGACTGGGCATGGGCTCCTATAATCTGGATTTTGCATGGGTGCCTTACGGGGATTTCGACGATACCTACCGGCTGTCGCTGTCGGGCAAATTCTAAGGATTAATTTCCGCCGGAATCGCGGGTTTACGGCTACCAACCGCCGCTATATTCAGGGTACACTTATTGTTTCAGCTGTGTGCGCGCGCGTTTGATATAATCTTCTGAGGCCGCATGGCCTGGGCTCAGATCGATAACTTTCTCAAAAAACTTTATTGATTGAGTGTATTTTTTTTCTGAGAAGAGCTTATGGCCTTCCATGAAATATGTTTTAATTTTCGCTGTTTTCAGATATTTTGCCGCTTCCGCATGGCCGGGTTTCTGTTCAAGGACTTTCTCGAAAAATTCTATTGATTGAGGATACTTTTCTTCTGAGAAGAGCTTATGGCCTTCCATGAAATATGTTTTGATCCTCTCGGCTGAAATTTTAGACGCTTCAACCGCCGCGGTTTCGCCGGAAAGAATTTTTATTTTAGCTTCAAGAGAGGTGATCCTCTGCTCTATCATGGTGTTGCTGAAATTCAAAAAAACCCCGAAGACTTTAGGCGCGAAGTTTTCTTTCAGATTGCGCGCGTTGGCTCCCACGCTCATTCCCGTGGGGAAATTGAAGGCAAGCGAACAATTCACATCTCTGCCGTCTTCTTCAACAGCCGCGCAGATCTGCCCGGCGTTCAATTTCAGTCCCGCGAAAGCCCCGTGCAGATTCTTATAGTCTCCCGTCTTGTCAACAAAGCCCCTGTTACCTCTGCCAGCCGATATTGTCAGAACGCTTCCGCTTATTTTTAAATCCTGGCTGATAACGCAGTAAGCCGAATTTGAAACAGCCGTGTCGCCAGGCGCTCCAGTGGCAAAAGTTTCTTTTGTTTTACCGGTTATGTTGTTTACGCCCACCGCCAGAGAAGGCAGTTTCCCGCCCTTAATGAGAAGCAGTTTTATGTTTGCCGCGGCCATCGTGCTCGTGTAGAGAGTGAGACCGCCCTCGAGCCGTTCTGTCACGCCGAAATTTCCCCAGGCGTTTTTATCATTGCTGTATGTGTCGGAGTTCGCCGGTTTATAAACTCCCGCCCCCCCGCCGAGTTCTATAATACCGTGGCCGAGTGTTTGAGCGGAAGGTGTTTCAACAGTGTTTGTCAGAAATCCGAGGGCGGAAGACTGAAACGCGATAAGGCACACAACCGCCGCGCCGAAACCCGCGGATTTTACAGCCGCAAAAAAACTTAATTTTTTCATTTGGAATATTCTCCTTTTTCCCCGCCGCCGTAATAGTGATAGTAGCTGTAGTAGGGGTAATAATATTTGTGTTTTTCGATATCTATATTGTTAATAACGGCGCCTATTATTTTTGCGCCCACTTTTTCAAGTTTTTCTTTTCCTTCCTTCGCCGGTTCTTTTTTTGTTTTGCCGAAATTTATGAGAAACACGGTGCCTTCGGTTAATTTTGAGATTATCACGGCGTCGCTCACGGGGAAGATGGGAGGGCTGTCAAATATCACCCAGCGGAATTGTTCCCTGAGCTTCTTCAGAAGTTTTCCGAAGGTGTCCCGTTCAAGCAGTTCGGAAGGGTTCGGGGGTATTACGCCAGCGGGGATGATAGCGAGATTGGGTATTTCCGTTTTGTGTATAATTTTTTCAAGGCCGGCCTGGCCGCTCAGGTAGCCGCTGAGTCCCGGCGATGTGTCTATATCGAATATCCCCTGTATTTTAGGTTTTCGCAGATCCGTGTCTATGAGAACAACGCTGTTTTCCGCGTGCGCCAGAATATGCGCAAGAGCCACGGCGAAACTTGTTTTACCCTCGCCCGGCATGGTGCTTGTTACCAGCAGTGAGCGGATCTCCCCGGCGAAATTGATACTGACCCTTATGTTTCTGAGAGATTCGGCGAAATGAGAGTGCTGTCTTGAATCAAGGTCTTTGGTTAAATCAATGACATTTTTGAAGCCGTCCGCGACTCGCGGAATATAGCCGAGGAAAGGGACTGAAAGGTAATGTTCTATATCGTCCTTTGTTTTAATGCTGTTATCAAGAAATTCCAGCAGGAATGCCGCGAGTATCCCCAGAGCAAGTCCGCTGAATGAGCCCAGCATAAGGTTTTTGCGCTTGTTGGGCAGAATCGGTTTTTTAGGTGTTTCAGCGGTGTCGATCACGCGTATGTTGTTTACGGTGAGTTTTCCTTCAAGCTCGGATTTTATGCTGGAGATTATGTTGAGGGTTTCCTCTCTTATTTTTTCTTCCATGAAGTCCACGGCCTTTTTTAAGCCGATGATCTCGGGATAATTGTCTTTGTATTTTGTGGAGAGGCTCGCGAGTTTCACTTGCAGGGAAATGAGATCGCCTTTCAGCCTCTGTAGCAAAGGGTTGTTGAGTATCTGCGGGAGAGAGTTTATATCGCTGTCATCTTCGCTGACGGATGCTCCTTTTGCCAATGAGATTTTATCCAGTATGCTGTGGGAGAGAAGCAGCCGGCTCTTCAGATTTTCAGATATATACACTTCGGCGAGTGTGTTGGCCACTTCACTTGCTTCCGCCGGATAGATGCTGTCATAGCTGATCCTTACAAGCCGGCTGCTCTTTACGGGCTCAACCGATACATTGCTCATGAACCCGGTGGTTAGGTCTCTTGCGGATCCGTTTTTTTTGCGGGCGTTGACCGCCGCCGCCACTTTTTCAGCTATACTGCGGCTTGTTATGATGGAATACTGGGTTTGATAATAATCGCTCTGCGTCATCTCAAAACCTATGGCTTCCTGCAGTCCGCCTCCCGATTTCTTTTCTATCAGCAGCATGGTGCTTGCGCGGTAAACCGGGGTTTTGATCATTGTTGTGATAATCGCTGCGGCGATCCCCGCTACGAAAAACAAAAAAATAAGAAGCTTGTGTTTACCGGCCAGAGCGTATATCTGCCGGAGGTCTATCTCGTCTTCTTCTATCATAAGATTATCAGAATGGCTAAGGTCATAATCGTCGTGAGAAATGTCAGTACGGGTGATATCTGCCTTATGGCGACATTTGTGTTTGACAGCGCCGAGCGCGGAGCGCTGACGATATCGCCGGCTTCCAGTATGATATCGTCCTGCTCCAGCCGCATGATTGCGCCGGCGTTCACTTTTATTATCTTGTCGCCGCGTATTATTTCCATTTCGCTCTCTTTCGCGGAATCGGAGAAGCTGCCGGCCAGAGCGATGAGTTCAAGGAGCCGCATATCTTTTTTCAGGGGATATGTGCCGGGCTTGTTGAGCTGGCCTATTACATAAACCTGCCTTCTTATGAATTTTTTAACTATCACCGACACTTTCGGATTTTCTATATAGGCGGAAAGTTTTTCGGTTATTTTCCCGGCGAGCTCTTCCCTTGTGAGGCCTGAGGCGGGGATGTTTTCCATGAGGATGTATGATATTTCGCCGTTGTTTTCTATTGTCAGCGTCCGGCTTATATCGGGATTCTGCCAGACGAATATCTCGATCTCGTCGCCCGCCTGCAGCCGGTAATCTTCATTGTCGGAAGCTCCGCAGAGCGGCGCGATCAACATCGCTGCCAGAAAAATAGATCGCAAAATATACATTTCCGCATTATACCAAATTTTTACAGACATTTCCCTGCCGTATTTAAAAAAGCGCTGAAATCTTCGGGAAGATCCGTTTTAAAAAAAAGCCGTTTTCCGTTTTCGGGATGATTAAAACCTATAGAATATGAGTGCAGCATTATGCGTGTATCCGGCGAACCGCCGTATTTTATGTCGCCTAAAACGGGATAGCCGATGTGGGAGAGATGCACCCTGATCTGATGGGTGCGTCCGGTGAATATCTTGATCAGCAGAAGCGTTTTGCCGGGGAACTGCGCCACGGGCCTTATATAGGTTTTTGCGTTTCTTCCGTCAGCTTCTACGGAAAAAGCGGTCCTGTTGAAGTCGTTTCTTTTTATAGACGCCTCTATGAACTGGCTGGATGTCACTTTTCCGGTGCAAAGGGCTAAATAGTGTTTGGCGACGGTCCTGTCAGCAAACTGTTTCATAATGATTTTCTGGGCGTTTGCCGTTTTTGCCACGATCATCAGGCCGGAAGTTTCCTTGTCCAGACGGTGCACGAGGCCCGGCTTGCCCAGCCCCTTCCAGTCGTTGAGTTGGGGATATTTGAAGAGCAGCCCCTGGAGCAGCGTGCCCGACGAGTTTCTTCCTGCGGGATGTGTTATGATCCCAGAAGGCTTGGAAATGATGAGAAAGCTTTCCTCTTCGTGAATTACTTTGAAATTAACTTTTTCCGCTTTTATATTTGTGGCGGGGTCGGCTATCAGGTTGACGGATATTTCCTCGTTGCCTTTCAGTATGTGATGTTTTTTTTCAGTTTTTCCGTCCACTTTTACATTGCCCATTTTTATCAGAAATTGTATGAATGACCGAGAGTGCCCCTCTATCCTTGACTGCAGAAATGTGTCCAGCCGCATCCCTTTCCGGGGATTTATAAAGCGCTTGAGGGGGATCGTATCGGTTTTCATATGCGCTCCATTCTACCAATTATCGTCGTATATTTAAAATACGCCCGTGCTACCTGTTTTAAATTTTGCATGAGGCGAAGTGGCCTATCGCTGTTTTCTGATTTTTGACAGCCTGACGAAAATTCAATAAAATAGGACGAGATTGGGAAATATTGTTTAGAATAGTAAACACCTGAAACCGGAGGAAAAATTAATGAGGGATAGGCGTTTTGTCGCGGCTCACCGGTGCGGGCCTCTGAAAAAAGAGCGGCATTGCCAGTTAATTAAATGGGCCTCTGATTGCGCGGGGCATATATTGAATCTATCCGGTGAAACAATAGACGGGCGGCTTATAAGCGCGCTCAAGACTGCTGAAGATTGGAGAAAGGGAGGAGTTTCGGTGGGCGCGGCAAGAAAAGCGTCGCTGGGCGCGATTGCCTCGGCAAACGAATCCGCGAACAAAACTGCAATTGCGGTGGCCCGTTCCGTCGGTCACGCTGTGGCGACCGCCCACATGGCCGATCATTCATTGGCGGCGGCGTGGTATGCCCTGAAAGCCGTAAAAAACGCGGGCAAATCAACAGAGGCGGAAAGAAAATGGCAGGATGCGCAGTTGCCGCCGGAGATCAGGGAGCTTGTCCTGAGCGCGAGAAAAAGCAGAAAGATTTGAAAAAAGCAAGTTGAGATAGGGAGGTTTGTTATGGACATTCAGATGCTGACAAGATTTTTTATGTGGTGCTCTATCCTGAACATGGGTTTGCTGATGTTTTCATTCCTGCTTCTGGTCTGCGCGGGGGATTTTGTGTACAAGATGCACGGCAAGTGGTTCGCAATGCCGCGGGAAACATTCAATGTCGCGCTCTACTCCTTCCTCGGCATGTACAAGATCCTCATTTTTGTTTTCAACCTGATGCCGTGGGCGGCTCTGGCGATAATCGGCTAATATGACAGCCCGGGTGGACCCGGCGGTGGAGAATCCCCGGACCATCCATCACCGCGCCCTGCCACCATCCGCCGCGCTATCTTTTTCGCTTATAATAGTGTATGCTTGCTGAATTGGATTTGTAAGTAAAAAAGAGGGAAAAGATGACAGAAAACACGGAAGAAAAGAAAACATTTAAGGATTTCGGACTTTCAGAGAACGCGCTGAAGGCTATAAATCAAAAAGGGTTTGAGGAACCGACCCCGATTCAGATATTGACCATCCCCCTGATGATGAGGAATGATACGAACATCATAGCTCAGGCCCAGACCGGCACGGGAAAAACGGCGGCATTCGGTTTGCCGCTCATAGAAATGGTCAAAGAGGATCTCAGAAAAGTGCAGGCTCTCATTCTAACCCCGACCCGGGAGCTCGCCATTCAGGTGGCGGAAGAGATAAATTCGCTCAAAGGGAGCAAGGACATCAGGGTGGTGCCCATATACGGCGGCCAGTCCATAGACCAGCAGCTGCGGAGCCTCAAAAAAGGCGTGCATATTGTGGTCGGCACTCCTGGAAGGGTGATAGATCACCTCAACAGAAAGACGCTGAATGTGGCCAAAATAGAGCACCTGATACTTGATGAGGCCGACGAGATGCTCAACATGGGATTCATTGATGACATGGAAGAGATAATGAAGCACACGAATCCCGCCAAGCGAACGCTTCTTTTTTCCGCCACAATACCGGGCAGAATAAGAGAACTCGCCAACAAATACATGGACGGCCACGAACTTCTCACGGTTAAGAAAGAGAAACTTATAACCAATCTGACGGAACAGATATATTTTGAGGTGAAAGCGCATGATAAATTCGAGGCGCTGTGCCGGATAATAGACATAGAGGATGATTTTTACGCGCTGGTTTTCTGCAGGACCAAGAGCGATGTTGACGGGGTCGCGGCCCACTTGAAGGACAGGGGTTATGACGCTGCGGCCATCCACGGGGATATATCGCAGGCGCAGAGAGAAAGGACGCTCGGCCAGTTCAAGAATAAGAAGGTGAACATACTTGTGGCGACGGATGTGGCGGCCCGCGGGATAGACGTCAGCGATCTCACCCACGTTATCAATTATTCGCTGCCGCAGGATCCGGAATCCTATGTTCACAGGATAGGCCGCACGGGCAGGGCCGGCAAGCAGGGCACGGCCATAACCTTCATCACTCCCAGCGAGTATAACAGGCTCATGTTCATACAGCGTTTCGCCAAGACGGATATTAAAAAAGCGCGGATTCCCAATGTGGGTGACATAATCAACGCCAAAAAGAAAAAGATATACGATGATCTATCGCTCGTTTTAGGGGAAGAAATTGACGCGGCCTATTATGACTGGGCGGCGAAACTTATAGGCGAGAGCGAGCCCGTTAAAATATTGGCCGCTGTCCTCAGCTATTGTTTTGAGGAAGAGCTCAGTCCCGACAGCTATGGCAAAATCAAAGACTCGCCCTCAAAGGGAAAGCAGCTGGATCAGCACGGGAAGGTGCGGCTTTTCGTCGCGCTCGGCAAGAAAGATAATATAGACGCCCGGAAACTTGTTGAGCTCATCATGCGCAAAGTGTCCATCAAATCACAGCATATCAGGGATATTCAGATTCAGGAAAAATTTTCTTTTATGTCCGTTCCCTTTGAAAACGCGGAAGAGATCATCGCCGGATTCAAGAAACAAGGGCAGAAACCGCTCATCGCCCACGTCAAAAACAAAAAATAAATTTATTTGACGGGTTTTTTGCGGATGAATTCTATGTAGAAGAGGATCACTCCACCTGTCACCACCATGGCGTCGGCGATGTTGAAGATGGGCCAGGGATCGAATGGCGGAAAACCGAGATTGAATTCCAGAAAATCACAGACGCTCCCGTAGAATATGCGGTCGTAGATGTTGCCCGCGGCGCCGGCGGTGATGAGCGCCAGCGGCAGCAGTTCACGGGCTGCGGCCTTTTTCACAAAAAAATAAATTATCAGCGAGATTATCGCGAGACTCAGAATAAGGAAAAAAATATTGTTGCCCCGGGCCATGCCGAAAGCTATGCCGGTGTTGGTGATGTGGGTCAGGCGGAAAAAGTTTCCTATCACCGCGCGGGCTTCGCCTATCCGGAAGTTTTCCCTTATCAGGAATTTTGACAGGCGGTCAATGGCAAAGCCGGAGAGGGCTATGAAGATGAAAAGTTTTTTATTTTTCAATTTTTCCGCATCGTCCGCATAAACCGTCAGAGTTGTCCCGGGTTATTCTCCAGCAGCGGCCGCATTTTGAACCGTCGGCGCGGTATATTTTCACCGTCACGCCGTTTTCCGAGCGCTCGGCCAGTATTTCTTTTCCGGCGGCCTCGCCGATCTGTGATATCAGGAATATTTCTTTGAGCTCGCTCTCGCTGAAAGCGCCGATGGCCTTCCCGCAGTCGCCGCTTATAGAGGCTCCGGCCTCCAGGGCGTTCCCTATCCTGCCGTCGCCGCGGGCCTTCTCTATAGCCTTCAAAACACTTTCTCTTATTTTGAAAAGCTGAACCCATTCCTCTGCCTTTTTTTCAGGGATTACGAATTTTTCTTCCGGTATCTCCATGAGGAAAACGCTGTCCGGCAAAGAGCCGTCTATCTCTTCTTTCGCTGTCTGAAGCACCTCTTCCGAGGTGTGGGCCAGGACTGGCGCGAAAAGAAGAGTCAGATTTTTGAGCAATTCCCAGAGAGCGCTCTGGGAACTGCGCCTTTCGGGCCAATTCTCGCCGAGCGTGTAGAGTCTGTCCTTGATTATGTCAAGGTAGAAAGACGAGAGGTCAAGGTTTATAAAATCAAAGAGGCGGTGAAAGGCTCCCGCGAGGTTGTAGCTCTCGTAATCCCCGTGCGCTTCTTTTTTAACGGTTTCCATTCTGCTGAGTATGTAGAGGTCAATTGAGGTCATCCTGTTTTTCGGCGTCTGCATATCGGGTGTCCAGCCGTGCAGGTTTCCGAGCATGAATCTGAAAGTGTTGCGTATTTTCCTGTAATAATCCGTGCAGGATCTCAGTATCTCATCCGAAAGGCGCAGGTCCCCGGCGTAATTCTGGGAAGCTGTCCAGATCCTCAGTATGTCGGCGCCGCTCTTGTCTATTATCTCCTGAGACGTGATGACATTTCCCTGCGATTTGGACATTTTGCGACCTTCGCCGTCTGTCACAAAACCGTGTGTTACGATATTTTTATAAGGCGCGGCGCCTTTTGCGGCGCAGGAGAGTATGAGGGATGACTGGAACCAGCCCCTGTGCTGGTCGCTGCCCTCGAGATAAAGATCGGCGGGCCAGTGATGGCCGGCTCTTTCCTCAAGGATGTGATTGCTGGCCCCCGAATCAAACCACACATCCAGTATGTCGTTTTCCAGCGAGAATTTTTTACCGCCGCATTTTTCGCATATCATCTCAAGGGGCAGATTCTCTTTAAGGAGAATGTCGCTTCCTTCAGCTCGGACAAGCGCCGCCAGTTTTTTTATGACCTTAGAGTCCAGCAGATGTTCGCCGCATTTTTCGCAGTAGAAGACGGGGATGGGAACGCCCCAGTATCGCTGGCGCGATATGCACCAGTCTGGACGGCCTTCCACCATGGCGGATATCCTGTTCTCTCCTTCGGGAGGTGTCCAGCCCACGCCTTTGATTTCCTCAAGGAGTTTTCCCCGCAGATTATTTTTGTCGATTGAAATGAACCATTGCGGTGTGGCCCTGAAAATCACCGGCTTTTTGCATCTCCAGCAGTGCGGATATGAGTGCGATATCTGTTCGCTTTCCAGAAGAGAGCCTTTCGCGCGCATCACATCAAGTATTTTTTCGTTGGCGTCCAGCACAAACTGACCGCTGAATTCACCGGCTTCTTTTGTGAATCTCCCCCTCTCATCCACGGGCGAGATGACGGGCAGGTTGTATTTCAGTCCCGCCCTGTAATCGTCCTCGCCGTGGCCGGGGGCTATATGCACTATTCCGGTGCCCTCTCCTCCTTCTACAAAATCGGCGACTATGCCCACGGCTGACCTCTCAAGGAAGGGATGGCGGAATTTCATACCGGCGTATTTGACGCCCCTTGCCTGGGATATTATCCGCATGTCCTTTGAGTTAAATTTTGCGCGTATCTCTTCCTTTTTCTCATCCAGCGCCAGGACGCGAATTTTTTTTCCGTCTCTTTCCAGCTCTATCACGGAATAGAGAAAATCCTTGTTGAAGGCCAGCGCCACGTTAGCGGGGAGTGTCCAGGGCGTCGTTGTCCAGACCGCCGCGCAGGTGTTTTCAAGTTCCTCGCTCTTAAAAAGAACGGTTATCGACGGGCTGGGGATGTCGTGATATTCAACTTCCGCTTCGGCAAGCGCCGTTTCGCAATCGCAGCACCAATAGACCGGCTTGGCGCCGCGGTAAACATAGCCTTTTTCAACCAGCTCCGCGAAAGTCTCAAGGATGCCGGCCTCATAAGTTTTGTTTATCGTCAGATATGGTTTGCCCCAGTCGGCGAAAATACCCAGTCTCATGAATTCTTTCATCTGTATTTTTACGAAATTTTTCGCGAATTCCGCAGCTTTTTTTCTGAATTCTATCTGGGAAATATCGGATTTGCCTATATTGAGCTCCTTGAAAAGCTGGTATTCTATTGGGAGCCCGTGACAGTCCCATCCCGGCACAAAGGGCGCGGCGAAACCGCTGATGTTCTTGTATTTCACGATTATGTCCTTCAGTATCTTGTTGAGCGCGTGTCCTATGTGTATGTGGCCGTTGGCGTAGGGTGGGCCGTCGTGGAGCACAAAAACTTTTTTGCCGGCGTTGTTCAGCAGTATCTGTTCGTAGATATCGGCCTTCTTCCATTTTTGCTGGATGAGAGGCTCTTTTTCGCGCAGGTTGGCCTTCATCGAAAAAGCTGTTTTCGGGAGCAGCACCTTATATTTGCTCATTCAGGAATAAAATCTCCTCATTGTTTTCCGGGAGGGTTTTTTTATCACGCCTCTTTCGGTGATGATGGCCGTTATCAGCGCGGCCGGCGTCACATCAAAAGAGGGGTTCAGGGCTTTTACGCCCGGCGCGCTTATGGCTTTTCCGCCCACAAAAAGCATTTCCTTCTCATCGCGTTCCTCTATTTTTATATCTTTCTCGTTTCTGGCGCTGAAATCTATCGTGGAATAGGGCGCCGCGATATAGAAAGGGATGTTGTGATATTTTGCGGATATGGCCAGATCATAAGTGCCTATTTTGTTCGCGCTGTCGCCGTTTGAGGCGATGCGGTCGGCGCCCACGATGACGGCGTCAACTTTGGAAGTCTTCATTATGTGCGCGGCCATGCCGTCGCTTATTAGGACGCACGGGATCTTCCATTGTTTCAGTTCCCATGCCGTCAGCCGCGCGCCCTGAAGCCGCGGCCGGGTTTCTTTGATATACACTCTGTCAATTCTTTTTCTCGCCGCGAATATCACGCCCAGCGCCGTGCCGATACCGTCGGTGGCAAGAGGTCCGGCGTTGCAGTGCGTCATCACACACGAAGATTTTTTGATGAGTTTCGCGCCGTGTTCGGCTATGAGAGCGCAGAGTTTTTTATTTTCGTCTTCCAGTTCCCCGGCTTTTGCCAGCATGGACTTGAAACTTCTGTCTTTGACTTTCAGCATTTCATCCACAGCCCATTTGAGGTTCACGGCGGTGGGCCTGGCCTCTATCAGCATCTTTGCCGATTGCAGGGGATTCTTTCTCCCCAGCACCATCCCATAGGCCGCGGCGATGCCTATGGCGGGAGCGCCTCGCACGACCATCTCTTTTATGGCTTTAGCTGCGGCCGCGGCGCTTTTGATCCGTATGTAAGTTTTTTTTTCCGGAATTTTTCTCTGATCCAGAAGGATCAGTTCGCCTTTCGCGAATCTGAGAGGATCCGGAGTGACGATTTTCGTCATTGAATCAGGAATATGCGTATCAGCAGAAAAAGCGCCGCGCCTATACCTATGACAACTTTCTGAAGGAGATCTTTGTCTTCAATATTTACGGCTGATTTGGCGGCAGCGACTATGGTCATGGATGTGTCGCGCACAATATCTCCGGCGGGGATCTCGGCAATGCTTTTGCCGGATTTTGAAAGATAATTTCTCAGCACCATATCGAGGATCAGGATAAGCACTATCAGGGCGATGACACTGTTGAGCAGATGGCCGATTACATTTAACAAAGACTGCATAATAAACCTCCAGGTTTTTTCATTCTTTTTTCCCGAGTTCACGCCCGGGTTCATAATCCGTTTGGCGTGTCTCGGAAACTTTTTTCTTTTTTCCGAGTTCCACGGCGCGCTCATAGGCCGCGCGGCAGGCGGCGGAAACCGTTTCTTTCAACTTGTTTTCTTCATAAATCCGTATCGCCGCTTCAGTGGTGCCGCCGGGGCTCGTCACCTTTTTACGCAGTGAGGCGGCGCTTTCCCCTGTTTCGTTGAGATAGGCGAGCGTTCCTTCAAAGGTTTTGAGGGATAAAAACCCAGCTTCATCCGGGCTGAAGCCCAGGGCAGCCGCGGCTTCTTCAAGGGCTTCTATAAAATATGCCGCATAAGCCGGACCGGAGCCGGATATTGCCGTCGCCCGGGCTATATCATCTTCGGTTTTTACACGAATTACAGCGCCGAGGGCTGAAAAGATTTTTTCCGCTTCTTCCATGAGTTCATTTTTGAAAGGGCTGGCCAAAAGATTCTCATTCGCGAAAAGAGCACTGACCGATTTTGAGACCTTGACGCACATGTTGGGCATCACCCGGAGAACCGGGATCTCACCGACCCTGTCGGTGAGATAAGAGCAGCTCACGCCGGCCATTATTGTTATGAGCATCTGAAACCGGGTATTTTTCAGTATTGGGATTATGCTTTCCGCCTCCTGCGGTTTGACCGCGGCGATAACGGCACTGATATTGTTTTCTCCACGGCAGGCTTCTTCAGGGATCATTGTCTGTACGCCGTAAGACAGCGAGATTTCACTTCTTTTTTTTGAGTCGCTCTCGGCGACAAAGACCTCTTCCGGAGAGTAAAGGCCGTTTTTAAGACATGAGGAGAGTATGGCTTCGCCCATGGCACCGCAGCCGATAAACAGGATTTTTTTCGCGTTGGTTTTCATCAAGGGAAAGGTTAGCAAAAAACAGAAATCTTGACAAGAAAACGGCGTTAAAATACAATATACGCAGATTCGATGGTTTATGAATAATATTAGGAGGCTAAATGCTTAGTATTCTTGGGGGCTTGATTTCGGTTGCTATTTCGGTGTTGTGGATACTCCCCAACAATTTCGGTTATGCCGGCGATGATGTGCTGGTTGTGATCAAGGGCAGTGTCGCTCTCGGCCTTATTTTCGGCGGTCTTATCGCGGTCGCGGCCGGCATCAGCGCTATAAAAGAGAGCGCCGCGGAAAAGAAAGAGCAGGCTGAGGCAAAAAAAGACGAGCCCGCCGCTTAAATAATTTTCAGCTAAAAATTTAAATTTCCGGTTTTCCGGTTGTCAGCTGTTTGATGGGGCTGTGCGCCCTTTTTTGATAATCGGGTCCGTATTCAGATAATTATAAAACAAAAAAATAAGACAAATCGCGCGTTTAACAGAGAAGATCGCCTGCTCGGTGAACTTTTTCTTTATTTGCGCCGCGCGGGCCTGGCCGGCGATATAGGCGATGATGCCGCTGTGATCGCGCCTAAGACGGCGGACTCAGAAGCCGCAAGAGGCGGCCGCATGGCGGTCTCGGTGGATTCTCAGACGGAAGGCGTGCATTTCAACAGTCTGGTTCCGGATGATTCCATAGGATACAGGGCGGTGACAGGCGCCGCTTCTGACATCGCCGCCATGGGAAGCGCGGCGGAAAGTGTGCTGATATCAATGGGCCTTCCCCGAAAAGTGAGCGATGAGAAATTTTTTGCTCTATACGGCGGGATCAAAAAGGCCTGTAAGAAATGGCGCCTCAAAGTGGAGGGGGGGGATATAGTCGCCAGCCGAGGCCTTTATATCTCTGTTTGCGCGATAGGCCCGGCCGGATATAATATCAGGCGCTCAGGCGCGAAAAAAGGTGATATCCTGTTCATAACTTCCTATCCCGGACTTTCCTCGGCGGGGTTGGAGCTGTTGAAATCCGGAGAGAGCGTGAAGAATTGTCTCGTCAAATTTTTTTTGTATCCTGATATTTTTTCAGGCGCAGGCGAAAAATTATTTCCTTTTGTCTCGGCCTTAATGGATTCCAGCGACGGGCTTATAGATTCCTGCCGGAGC
>PHAM01000076.1 GCA_002841685.1 Elusimicrobia bacterium HGW-Elusimicrobia-2
TTTTAGTTGCGCCAGGTCATTGTTTTTTTCTTTGAGCGCTATAATGCGTTTTACGGAATTATCAAGCAGCTTTTTGTCTTTTTCAGCAAGCTTGCGCAGCTTATTTATTGTCTGCGTGTTTTCCCGTGCTTTTTTTACCGCTTCAGATAAAAGAAGGTTATTGTCTTTTTTCAGTTTTTCTATTTCCGCGGTCAGCTCCGATATTTTTTCTTCGGTTTGGGCGTTTTTTTCGGAAAGTTCTTTTTCTCTTGAAAATATGGCGGCTTTTATCTGATTCACGCTTTCCTTAAGCTCCCGCTCGGTTTTCCCTGCGGCAGCGAGAAGGTTTGTTTTTTCGCCCAACGCCAGAGCGAGAGTTTCTTTGCCCGCGGAAATAACGGATATTTCTTTTTGTAATTTTTCAATTTGACCATCTTTTCCATCACCGGCTGCGGAGAGGGAATCTATCGTTTTTCTTTTTTCCGCAATGGCGTTTTTTTGGAGACGAAGTTGTTCTCTTAAATTATTCAGTTCTTCATCGGCTTGCTTTTTATCAACGGCGGTTTTGTGCAGATACTCGTCAAACTGCGCCTGCATTTTTTTAGAGTTTTTCAGATATTCATCGCGGGATTTTTCAAAGAGTTCTTCTTCGGTTTTAAGGCGTTTTTCAAATTCGCTTTGTTTTTCGGTTATGAGCCCTTCTATCAAATTTCTGCGGGCATCAAGCTCCTTGCCAACTTCGGCGATGCGTTCTTGCTCCATTTCCAGCGCGCGGAATTCATCTTTGAGCTGGTTTTTAACTTCACTGTCTCTCTTTTCCATGTAATTGCGGACAGCCCTGATTTCAATATCTTTTTCGCGGATATCATCGAGAAGAGTTGTCTGCTTTTTTTGGAATTCAGATCTTTCCCCGGAGATATCGTTTCTGAGTTTTGAGAGCTGCCGCGACAGCACGTCTTTCTGCAGGTTTAAGATTTCCACCTGTTTTCGCAGCGATAATTTTTCCTGATCATCCATATAATTTTATGCGTCCGGGCGCATCCTCATTTTCAGCGTCTTTTTGAATTAATGATAACAAATTTGAATATAAAAAAACACACATAACGCGGCTGTCCGTGCGCGGCTGTCCGGAATTAATTTAAAATACACGGAAAAATTACGGCAGTGTCAGCCGACAATACAGTCTCCGCTTTTGGATATTCCCGCAAGTGAGTTTATTTTATCGCGGAGTTTTTCATCAAGATCAGGTGTATTTATTTTAAGCAAAGCGTTCGCAAGGAGGTTCTTTTCCGAGGGTTTTATTTTTTTCATAAGTTCCCCAGCGATCTCCGCGCTCTTTTCAGGCTTCGGTAATTGTATGAGCCGGCAGAATATTTTTATACCGTCCCCGCTTTTAAACGCTTCCTGCTCCAGCAGGAGGCAGGCTTCGTCCTCGCTGTATTTGTACAGAGCTTTTATTGCCCGTATTTTCAGTTCTATGTCTGAATCGTTTAGAAAAGGTTCAAGGAGTTTTTTTGCCACAGATGCCTCGGTGCTGTTTTCGCTGGAAAGCTCGGCCTCTATTATATCTATGCCTTCATATTTTGTGCTGTCCGCAACAGAAAGACCGCCGGATAGAGGATTAATAATAGGAATTCTTTTGGCGTTTTTCCGAGGCCCGATTTCCGCCGCTGAATTTTTTATGGAAAAATTGAGCATGTGGTGTCTGTTTACGGCATAGCGCGCTATCAAAAAAGCCGACGCTATCAGCGCCGCTATGGCGGCGGCGCTTGCGGCGACAGTCGCTATAAAAGTTCTTTTTATATTTGTCCCGGTTTCAGATACTGCCTTGTTTATAGAAACGGCGGCATTTTCACTCGTAGCAATCAGCTTATCAAGTTTTTTTTCCGTATTCGCTGATATTGCATTCTGCTGAAAGCGATTAGTATTGCCAGTTGCCGGGTAATTTTTTCCTATCGCATCCGTGAGTTTTTCAAGTTTCAGCATAAGAGCCCGCTGCTGTTTTAAATAAACGTTATTGATAGAGGGCTGTGTCGGCGCGGGTTTAGTTTCCGCCGGAGTTGTTTTTGGCGTTTCCCCGTAGGCGTCAGAGGAAGGGCTTAAATCTTTGGTTGTATCGGCTAATTCTTTCAGGGTGACGTCGTCCGGCGCTAGGGCGAGCGCGCGGCTGAAAGCGTATGCTGCGGCGCTGTAGTTTTCCTTAAAGCTCATATCAAGGCCGAGTTCTGTTAAATAGTTAATAAGGGATAGTTTCAATTCGCTGTCGCCAGTGCGGGCGTATTCATCTTCGGCCGTCGCCACGGCTTCGGCGAAGTTTCCTTGTTTATACAGCGCTTCGGCTCTGGCGGCGGCAGAGGGCTCGGCGGCGCGAAGAAAACCCTGCTGCGCGATAAAAAAAGCAAGAGCAATATGCAGAACCCCGGACCGGCGAAATGAATTAGTCATTAAATATTTCTGCAATTTTTGCGCGTAGATCTTTCATAAAAAAGGGTTTTTCAAAAATGGCCTTAACCTGGGGGGAGCCTCTGTCTATGAGTTTGGTTATCGCGGTTTTCCCCGTCATTATAATGATGGGGATGCCTGAAGTTTCCGGATTGGCGGCGAGTGTGACTATGGTCGTTATTCCGTCCTGGCCGGGCATGACCACATCCATTATTATCAGATTAGGGATATGATCCTCGGCAAGCGCCTGCGCCACGAGGCCATTTTCGGCCTCTAATACCGCAAAACCGTCGTTTGTCAGCACGCTTTTGAGAAGTAAGCGCGTTTCGAGAGAGTCATCACACACCAATATAGTTTTCACGGCTAATTTTTTTGCCATTTCTAAAGTGTTTCCCCCGCTTTGCCGAATATTCTACTTAATCCGGGCGCCGCGGCTACCAAGCCTGACTCTGCTTTTTGCATCGGCGTTCATCGCAAAAAGCAGGGTTTTCACTTTGTTTCTATGCTCATAATTTTACATAAACTCATTTTACAAGTCAAACGTATTTGATATAATCAAACCGTTGAAAGCGGCGCGGGTTTTAGGGTTGAGAAGGTTTAATTGAGAGGAAAAATGCTGAAGCAAATAAAAGTGAAAATAGGCGAAGGTGAAAAGATTATGGCTTCTCTTGAGAGAGAGTTGGCCGCCAAAGGCATAAAGGAAGCTGTTATAGTTTCCTGTGTGGGGGCGTTGAGGGATTTTGAACTCATAACCATTCATCAGGATTCAAAGAAAATACCGCCGGAGCATTATAAAAAAAAGTTTGACTTGAAAGCCGAGCTTATGGGAAATGGAAGTGTAGCCGCGGGCTCCGCGCATCTGCATGTGGTTTGCGGCCTTGACGGGGGGACTGCTCTCGCCGGGCATCTGGTTGAGGGTACCGTGACATATTTTGCGGAAGTGACATTATTGGCGGAGGTATGAATTCATGAAAGCGTCTAAGAAAAATTTCGCAAAAAAAATAAGCGTTGATTATGGCGCGTCGCTATCGGGAGCCATAGGCGCAGGGGGTTTAAGCGAAGGCGATCTCAGTAAAATATCAGCGTTCGTCAAAAACGCCGTGAAAAAACTCAACGCTCGCCGGGCGTCGGGGGAAGTGGGATTCGCCGAGCTTCCGGATGATTTAAAAAACGCGTCGGATATAAAAAAATACGCGGATAAACTAAAAGGTAAATGCAGGCACTTTGCGGTTTTGGGCATAGGCGGCAGCGCCCTCGGGCCCCGCGCGCTGATAGACGCGCTCGCGCCTTCTTTTTATAACATGAGAGATTTAGCCGGGAGGGGAGGCCGGCCGCGGATTATTATCGCCGACAATATTTCTCCGGAATTTGTGAAAGGTATTTTTGACATTGCGCCCGTGTCTGATACAGTTTTTAATGTTATAACCAAATCGGGCACGACGGGCGAGACTCTTTCCATATTCTCCGCCGCGCTTGCAATGCTCAAAAAGAAAACAGGCGAATCGTGGAAAAAGCATATAGTGATAACAACGGATCCCGAAAAAGGTTATCTGCGTGAATTCGCGCGCAAAAACGGAATTGATTCTTTTCCTATTCCGTCTAATGTCGGAGGGCGGTTCAGCACGCTGTCTTCGGTGGGGCTCTTGCCCGCGGCAGTGGCGGGGATAGATATAAAGAAGCTTTTAAAAGGCGCTTCCGACGCTGAGAAAATATGTTTTCAGGAAGCCCTCCTGTCAAATCCCGCCGCTCTTTACGCGGCCGTGCATTATCTTTTCTATAAAAAGGGCCGGCGCATAAATGTTTTTATGCCTTACGAGGAAAAGCTCGCCACGGTGAGCGACTGGTTCGCACAGCTGTGGGCGGAATCCCTGGGAAAGAAAAAAGACCTGAAGGGCAAAGATGTTTTTGTGGGGCCCACGCCGGTGAAAGCCAAAGGCGTCACCGATCAGCATTCCCAGCTGCAGCTCTACACCGAAGGCCCGCAGGACAAAGTCGTTACGCTACTGTCGGTGGAAGATATAGATTCCTTTAAAGTCCCGAAGATGGGAGATTTCATCTTCGGCGGGCGGGACATCGCGGAACTCTTCAAGGCCGAGGAAGCGGGTACGGCTCTTTCCCTCACAGAGGCGAGCCGGCCGGTCGTGACAATAAAAATGCCGAAGGTGTCAGTCGAATATGTGGGACAGCTCATAATGATGCTTGAGGCGGCCACCGCGATATACGGCGAGATGCTGGGGATCAACACTTTTGACCAGCCGGGCGTGGAATACGGGAAGGTCATCGCCAAAAAAATACTTGCCGGCGCCGGAAAAGTGCAGAGCAATAGGGGAAATAAATATCGTGTCTGAGATAAAACGCTACAGCAAAGGCGCTCACAGTTTTGTGAAATGGGACAAGAACACCAAGGAGGTGAAGAAGATGAACCGCGAAGAAAAGAAGATACAGATAGAGATAGACAAGGATATACAGAAAGGCGTGTACGCGAACATGGCGCTCATAAGCCACACGAAAGAGGAAATTGTTTTTGATTTCGCCTTTCTTCAGCCCCAGCAGCCCAAGGCCAGCGTCGCGAGTAGAGTGATAATGAGTCCGGCTCACGCCAAGAGATTCATGCAGGCGGTAGCAGAGAACCTGAAAAGATATGAGAGCTCCTTCGGAGAGGTTTCTCCTTCCAGAGAGAGCAAAATAGGCTTTTGATGGTTTTTTTTCAGTGGCTGGCTGTTGTTATGTGGGCAAAACTTATATATTATCTTTCGGATATGCCGGGGATGGACATGGGCCTGGGCATCTGGGATTTTTTTGTCAGGAAGTCGGCTCATGTGTTTGAGTTCGCTTATCTGACGGCGCTGATATATCTGGCGGCGAAAAATTCCGCCAGAGGGCGCCTGGGCCGAAGGGCGCTTGCGCTGATATCGGGCGCGGCGGCCCTCATATACGCCGCAAGCGATGAGATGCATCAGCTCTATGTGTTGAACAGGCACGGCAGCGCCGCTGATGTGGCGGTAGACCTGCTGGGAATAGTGATCGTGTGCTGGCTGATATCATACAGAGATTTTTTTCCGCATGACGGCGGAATAACGAGGGGAGGTAAGGCTAAGTGAAAGGAAGACGAAGAAAGCTTGCTAAAGTTAAAAGACATAAGCTAAAAAAAAGACGCAAGGCAATGCGTCACAAAGCGAAATAAAGGTTTGATAAAACCCGTCGCGGCGGTGATGGCCCCGTCCGCGCCGGATGGGATTTTTATTGACAACCGATATTGTATTCATTGACGGAAAAGGCGTTTCGCCACGGCGAATTTTCAATTGCGGCAAGACATCTTTTCTGCTGGAGAAATTCAAGGAGCTCGTTTCCTCGGGTGCGGATGTTTCAAGGATACTCGTGCTCTGCCCCCTGTCCGTCAAGGAGCGTTTTACCGATATAGCCCTCGCCGCCGCGTCCGGCTGCGGCGAACTCCACATCGACAGCTTTTCGGCTTTCGCCAAATGGGCTCTGAAAAAGAACAGCCATCAATTCACCCGCTCCTGCGATTTCACTATTATTTCGGGCAAGGAAGAGGAAGTGATCGTAAAAGAAATACTTTCGGAAAACCTCCCCCCGCTTAAAAATTTCTCAGCCTGCCGTAATTTCCGCGGTTTTATATCCGAGGCCGTTAATTTTATTGACGCGCATAAGATAGACCCTTCCGTAAAGCTCGGCCCCGACGAGTTCGCGCTTCTCGCCGAATATGACAAGAGGCTGAAGGAAAGGGATCTCTTTGACCTGCGGGATGTGGAAAAGCTCTGCCTTGAATCCGTGTCATCGGGTGTGTTCAGCTCCGGTTTTGATCATATTTTTCTTGACGGGTGGGAGGACCTCAACCGTCAGGAGAGCCGCATATTCATAAGCCTTGTGGAAAGAGCCCCCGCGCTGAAAGGCCTGTACATCGCGGGAGATCCCTCGCGGGGCATATATGATTTTCTCGGCGGTGACGCAGAGGGCACGAGAAAGGCCCTTGAGGAAAAATTCGCGCCTCACAGCCCGATCCTCAGCGCGAAAATAGAGCCGGAATTCGAGGTTTGGAAATTCCTGAGCGATTATGACAACGCCCAGTGGATACTCTCAAAGATAAAAAAACTCATCGCTTCGGGCATAAGCCCGGAGGATATAGCCGTTATAGCCAGGGATACGGGAGATGAGATAAAGATGCTGGAGGATATGGCGTCGGGCGAAGGTGTGCCCGTGAGCTGTCCCTCGGGTGCGCCCTTTTTCAAGCATCCGCAATTCTTAGCCTTCATGTCATTCCTGTATTTTACGGAGGGGATCGACGAGAAAGTTTCTTTCGCGGATATGCTGGCCCTGCCTGTCTTCAAGATGAGCGATTCGGATATCTTCAGGTTCCTTGAAGGCTCTCATGAGATGAGTAAAGGGCCCGCGGAAAAAATAGAGAAGGTGAGGATCTCCGCGAAGAAAGCGGCCCGGGCTGATTCCCTGCCGAATCCCGCGAAGATAAAAAAGCTTTATTCTTTCTGCGGTTCCGAGGAACTCGCCGGCGATGATATCGTGTTAAACCGGCTCTTCGGCAAATTCTTTGAATATGCCGAAAAATTCCACAGCATCACCGGCGGGATGGCATTTGAAACATTCCTGTCTTTTTTGAGTGAATCCCTCGCCACTTT
>PHAM01000077.1 GCA_002841685.1 Elusimicrobia bacterium HGW-Elusimicrobia-2
AATCCTTATCTTCTTTTCATATTCTTCCCCAAAACAAATCAACCTGATAAACCTATATTTCTTCCCAGGGGGGTCACGATGTCCCTTCCTATTCCCATGAAACCGGAGATTTTTTGTTTACATTGGAACCTTTTTTTGGTTTAATGCCCTCATGCTGAAAGAACTCTTAAAACCCGAAATACAGGAAATGATCGCAGAGAAAGCCTGGCATTCCCTCAAGGAAATTCTTCTTGAATGGCCGGAGGCCGATATCGCCGATCTTCTTAAAAATCTTGAGGACAAGGAAGCCATCGTTCTTTTTATGCTTCTTCCGAAACAACTGAAGGCCGAGACCTTTGCCGAACTGGATCCCGAGAAACAGACGGTCTTCCTGAAAAGGATAGGCGATGAGGTGATAAGGGATATTGTCCTGGAATTATCCCCCGATGACAGAACTGAGCTCTTTGAGGAGCTTCCGGGGCGAATCACAAAAAAACTGATAAATTTCCTGCCGCCGGAAGAGAGAAAAGAGACGCTGAAACTCCTTGGTTATCCCGAAGAGAGCGTCGGCCGGCTTATGACGCCGGACTATGTCGCCATCCGTCCGGAATGGACGGTGCGGGAATCGCTGGATCACATACGGGAATTCGGCCATGACGCGGAAACCGTCAACAGGGTATATGTGATCGACGAGCACTGGCATCTTCTGGACGATATATCTCTAAGGAAGCTGATACTCGCGGATCTCTCCAATGAGGTATCATCCTTGATGGACAGGAACTTTATAGCGGTTTCACCCTTTGATGATCAAGAGGTCGCTGTGAGAAAGATCAAGAAATACGATCTTTACGCGATTCCCGTCGTGGATTCCGAAAATGTCCTTTTAGGAATAGTGACGGTTGATGACGTCATAGATGTTTTTGAGGAGGAGGTCACGGAAGACGTGCACAAGGCCGGCGGTATCGTACCTCTTACGATGAGTTATACTGCCGCATCCCCGCTTGTTCTGTATAAGAAGAGGATTGTCTGGCTATTCCTGTTGCTGGTTACCGGCTTTTTGTCTTCTGCTGTTATTACCCGTTTTGAGGGAATACTTGTGAAAGTTGTTGCTCTTGCCGCCTTCATACCTGTTCTGATTGATACGGGTGGCAATATCGGCAATCAGGCCTCGGTTCTCATCGTTCGTGCTCTGGCTCTTGGAGAGCTCACCACAGGCAAATGGTTTAACATCATAAAAAAAGAACTGGCCATAGGTATTTTGCTGGGCTTGACGCTGGGCCTTGTCATGGGTTTGTGGGGATACCTCTGGAAGGGCGATCACAGATTTGGCCTTGTTGTGGGAATTTCCATTATTTTAATTGCTGTGTGGGCGAATTTGGTGGGGAGTCTTCTACCTATCATTCTCACTAAACTGAAAAAAGATCCGGCGATTATCTGTGCTTCTCTTCTGACAACGCTCATAGACATAACGGGGTTGCTGATTTATTTTTCAATAGCCGGTCTGCTGTTGTTTTAATCTTTGTATCAGCAAGAACACTAAACAAATCGGATCGTTAGTGCGTGTGTGTTAGTGCGTGTGTTGACAAAAAGTTTCATTTGTTTTACAATTTATGACTGACCGGTCAGTCATTCGATTAGCGCTGTCCGGCGGAGGGGGGAGAATGCCGAAAAGCGGGATAATAATAGAGGCCTTGAAAAAAGTCATAATTGAAAAAGGCGTCAAAAACATCACATCCGAGGCCATCGCGAAAAAAGCGGGAATGGCCAAGGGCACGCTCTACCTTTATTTCAAAACGAAAGAGGATATGATCAGCACCCTCGTTGAAAGTTTTCTGAAAGAGGGCGAGGAACTTGTCGGCTCATCCCTGCGGACAAAAGGCGGTGCCATCGCGAAACTGAGGGCCTTTGTAGAGGCCGATTTGAGTTTTTACGAGAAAAACCACAAGATTTTCAGGACGCTCGGGATGGAAAATTCCGCCATGGGAAATCTTCTCAGCAAAGCGAAGAAAAAGATGATCTTAAAGCGTTATTTTAAAATAGTGGAAGCGATAGGCAGGACGGTCAAAGAGGGCATAGCCGAAAATAAAATAGAGAAGATGCCGCCGATAGAAGGCGCCGTGCTGCTCATGCAGATAATACACGCTTACGCGGGGATGAGGATACACGAAATTTCAAAGTGCTCTATCGCCGGCAACACCGACAAGGTGCTTAAAATATTTTTGAATGGAGTGGGCGTATGAAGAAATGCTGCATTCCGGCATTTGTCTTTTGTTTAGCCGTTGCCTGCAATACCGCCTTGGCGGATACGATAAACGCCGGTGCGGGTAAGGCTGAGCAGGGACTTACTCTTGAAAACTGTCTTGATATAGCTTCGCGCGAGAGCGATATGATAAAGATAGCTTCGGAAGAGGTCATCGCGGCCTTGGGCCTGAAGCGGCAGGCGAGGGGGGCTTTTATGCCGGATATAAAGCTTTACGGCGCATACAGCAAGATACCCGAGGTGCCGTCCATCCTGGGTTTTGAAATGGGCAGCGAGGATAATTATTCGGGCAAAGTGACGCTGACTCAGCCGCTTTTCACCTGGGGCAGGATCTTACAGGGCTACAGGCAGGCCCGTTACGGGGAAGATATCGCGGAAGAAAGTTACCGTCAGGCGCGGAATGAACTGTACTCCAATGTTAAGACGGCTTTTTATTCGGTTCTGCTGGCAAGGCATTTGAAGAATATCGCCGCCGAAACTCTTTCCGTCATGGAAAGGCATTACGAGGTGACGCGGGCGCTTTACAACGCGGGCAAAGTATCCGGCCTTGATGTTTCCCGTGTCAAGGTGCAGACGGTAAACAGCCGGACCAACCTGATAAAAGCCGAGAATGAGCTGAACCTTGCCAGAAAAGCCCTCGTCTACATCATCAATGAACCGTCAATCGCGGATAGGGATATCAGCGGCGAGCTTTCCGCCTCTCCCGACAGCGGACGGCCACTCGATGAATATATTGAAACGGCTTTCAGATCCAGGCCGGAACTTTTGAGCGCCGCAACCCGGACAAAAATGGGTGAGAGCCTTGTGAAGCTCGCCCGCGCCGAACACCGGCCGAGCCTCGCTCTCATAGGAAACTATGAATACACGAAACCCTACAATTTCGTCGATGAGTGGGACAGCGCATGGAATGTTTCCTGCGCCCTCACCTTTCCTCTTTTCAGCGGTTTCTCGAGTTTCGGCCAGGTCAAAGCCGCCAAATCCCGCTTTAATCAGATGGCGATGGGCGAGAGCCTTTTGAGGAGCAGCGTCAAGCTGGAAGTTGAGCGGGCCTTTCTGAACAGGCAGAACGCTTCGGAGAGGATACGGGTTCAGGAAGAGAATGTGAAGGCGGCGAAAGAGAATCTCGCTATTATAGAGAAACGCTACGGCCGCGGCCTTGTTTCAGATCTGGAACTGAGGGACACCCAGCTTGCTTTCACGCAGGCGCAGGTGCAGTATTACACAGCCCTCTTTGACTGGAACATAGCCGACGCGGAACTAAAAAAAGCCACGGGGCAGTATGGAGATGAAAATGAAAAATAAAATTCTTATGGCTTTGTCAGGTATTATGATCTTGTCACTGATATCCTGCGGCGCAGACAAGGGGAAGGCCGCCGGCAAGGAGCAGTCCACACGCGTGAAACTGGTCGTTGCGGTCACGGGCGGCATAGAAGAGACTTTATCCCTCACGGGTGATATACACGGCGAGAAAGAAGTGAAAGTTTTCGCGAAGGTCACCGGCAAACTCATTGACAAGAAGAAGAAGGAAGGCGACCGTCTGCGCTCAGGGGAAGTGATAGCTCTGATTGACAGGGATGAAACAGCCCTTGATTTCAGCCGCGCGGAGGTTGTCTCCCCCATAAAAGGAATACTGACAATGTTCTATCCCGATCTGGGCGACGCTGTTTTTCCGTCCCCCGGCGAACCCATTGCGGTTGTCGCCGACATGGACAGGGTCAAAATAATTGTTTATCTGAACCCCGTCGACGCTGTCAGGGTGCGGGAGGGACAGAAGGTGAGGGCATACACGGATGCTTATGAAGGCCGCCGCTTTGAAGGCGCGATAAGTCTCGTAGCTCCGGCGGCGAATCCGGCCACGAGAAAGATCAAAGCCGAAGTGACAATACCCAACAGCGACCATCTTTTGAAGCCTGGCACGTTCGCGAGGGTGGAGATAGTGATAGGCCGCCGCGGGGGTATTTTAACGCTGCCCAAAAAGGCGGTGCGTTCAGTCGAGGAAAAACAATTTGTGAGCATCGTTAAGGATGACCGGGCGGAATCACGGGAAGTGCTCACGGGCATCGCGGATGAGAATTTGATTGAGATCCGCGAGGGACTGGCGGAGGGCGAATCCGTGATACTTGAAGGGAATTACGGTCTTTCCGACGGCACGAAAGTGATCGTGGTAGAATAATATGACCATACCTGAATTTTCCGTAAAAAGACGCGTGACCATAACGATGCTCATGCTGATAATAGTTTTGGGCGGTGTTGTGTCTTTTTTCAGCCTCGGCCTGGATCTGATGCCGGACATGGAATTCCCCATGATCAGCGTCGTGACAAGATATGAAGGCGTGGCGCCGGAAGATATAGAGAATCTGCTGACAAAGCCCATAGAAGAGGCCTGCGGCTCGCTCAAGGGGATGAAGAATATATATTCAACCTCACTCGAGGGTTCTTCGGTGGTGAGGATAGAGTTTGAGTGGGGCACCAATCTTGATTTCGCGGCTCAGGACGCGCGGGAAAGCATAGACATGATGAGGATGATGATCCCCAGCGACGCCGACAGCTCAGCGGTGCTGAAATTTGATATGTCGCAGATGCCTGTTGTTTTCTTCGGAATTATCGGACTCAAAGACACGATGGAGCTGAGGGAATATATAAAAGACAGTGTGGTGCCGAAACTGGAGAGGCTTGACGGAGTGGCAAGCGCCATGGTCTTCGGCGGCCGCGATCGCGAGATCAATGTGCTCATAAACAGGTTCAAACTCAACGCTTACGGGATTTCCATGGATGAGATCGCATCGGCCCTGTCCGCGGATAATATTAATGTTTCAGCGGGACAGGTGACGGAAAAATATACGGAATATTTTGTGAGGACTCTAGGCGAATATAAAAAGATATCCGATCTGGAAAATACCATTATAAGGAAGACAGGCGATGTGCCGATCTACCTTAAAGACATAGCCGAAGTCAGGGATTCATATAAAGAGCAGCGCGACATAACCAGGCTTAACGGTAAAGAGGCTGTTCTGATGATGATATCCAAGCAATCCGGCGCCAACACCGTGCTGACCGTCGACCGCGTTAAAAAGACGCTGGATGAGATGAAAGAGACAATGCCGGCAGACATAGAATTCTTCCCCGTGATGGACCAGGCGCACATAATAAAGAAAATACTGAAAAACACGCTGTTAAACGCTTTGGTGGGCGGTGTGCTGGCCGTTTTTTTCCTTTACGCCTTTCTCAGGAACTGGCGCCCCACATTCGGGATATTTCTGGCCATACCCATCTCCATAATAACGACTTTTATCGGACTTTATCTCATGGGTTACACATTCAATATTTTTACGCTCGCCGGTTTCGCTCTTGTGGTGGGAATGCTCGTTGATAACGCTGTGGTCGTCATCGAGAATATATTCAGGAAGCTTGAGGCTGGAGAAGAAAGGCCGCGGGCCGCCGCGCAGGGCGCCACGGAGGTTGGGATGGCCATCACCACATCAACCCTGACGACGATAGCGGTTTTCCTGCCGATGGTGCTTTCAAAGGGCTTCGCAGGCCAGATATCAAGGCCGCTTGCGATGACGGTCTGCGCCGGGCTTTTATCGTCTCTTCTGGTCGCGCTGACTATCGTGCCGATGGTGGCCTCTGTTCTTTTCAAAAAAAGAAAAAAGATAGCACCCGCCGAACTGGAAAAAAGAAAATTCGAAAAATTCAAACAGCGCTATATCGCTCTGCTGGCTCTCGCCCTGAAGAGAAAAAAACTCGTCATATTTTCATCCCTCGGAGTTTTTTTTCTGAGCCTTTTCGGACTCATGATAACCGGCCTGGAATTCATGCCGCAGTCCGATACGCCCATAGTGATGATGATGACCTCTTTTCCTGTCGGCACAGACCTTGATGAGACCAGCAGGGTCGTTGAGCAGATCAGTGAAGATTTTATGAATGTGCCGGAAAAAATGTATGTGCTGACGATGATAGGCCGCAGTTCTTACGGAGACACCGACGCGGCCATGGGAACAATGCCCGCGGATGTCAATGAGGGGATGATAATGTCGCGCATGGTGGATCTTGAAAAGAGGAAGAGGACGGTATTCGAAATATCAGATGAGCTGAGAGAAAAGTTTCCCCCCGTTGAGGGTGTGACATATAAATTTTCGGACATGGGGAGTCAGATGTCGGGGAGTATGTCTCAGACCCCCGTTGAGCTCAAACTCTTCGGCCGGGATCTGGATGAGATGGAAAGATACGCTAAAGGAATTGCCGAGAGGATCAAGGATGTGCCGGGTTTGAGAGATGTGACCATTTCACTTAAAGAAGGCAAGCCTGAGATACAGGTGCTTGTTGACCGTGACAGAGCGGCTCATTTCGGCATGAGAGTCTCTCAGATAGGAAAGACGGTGCAAAACGCGCTTTTGGGAAAGGTCGCCACTAAATACAGGGCATACGGTGAAGAGACCGATGTGAGGATAAGATTCAGCGAAGAAGACCGCGATAGTCCGGCAGACATAGCGAAGATCACTCTGCCTGCCCCGGCCGGGCAAACCATATATTTGAAAATGACTATGTCGTTAGTGCAGAAAACGGCATTTCCTCCTTTTTAAGGCAAGCTAAAAGCAATCGGTCAAACAATTCGTGATAATGTCTTCGCCGGTT
>PHAM01000078.1 GCA_002841685.1 Elusimicrobia bacterium HGW-Elusimicrobia-2
GACGGCGCAATTTAAGGTGAGGCGGACAGGCAAGGACTCATTTTCTAATTATTTGAAAAAATCGCGCGAGTGCTTTAACGCGGCGGATAATTCTTTTAAAAGGGGAAAATAAACGATGCGAAAAATAAAAACTCAGGGAACAAAAGCCGAGTGTTCTATTCTTGCCGGCGGAGCGCTGCTGTTATTTGCGATGAGTTTGTTTGCGGAAGGAACAACAACTCCAATAAATCTCTCGCTTACATCAGATATTTCCATATTTGAAAAACCGAGAGTAATAGGTTTTGATCTGGGTTTGATTTCCGCGGAATCAAAGGGTGTATGGGGGTTACAATTTGCATTGCTGAATACAAAAGTTGAAGGCAATATGTACGGCTTTCAGATAGCTCCGTCATTTCCGCTGGTTTCCATATCGTGGAGCGAGGAGGAGCCGGACTGGGCGTGTGTTACGAAAGGGAATGTTTACGGCGGTCAATTATCCTTACTTACAAGGAGTATTACTTATGGAAAATTCTACGGCGCGCAGTTTAACGGTTTTTCGTTTGATAGCAGGGTTATTGGGGATTTTTATGGCGTGCAAGCCGGTTTGTTCACCAACAGGGTCGGCGTTGAGCCGTCGGATTTGGATTTTAAAAAAGGGTTAATTTTTGAAGAAGATTCAAATGAAAACCCCGCGGATTTTTACGGAATACAGTTCTCGGCGCTGTTAGGCAATAAAGTTACCGGGAATTTCTGCGGAATTCAGTCGGGAACGCTGCTCCGCAATTATATAAAGGGTGATTTGATAGGAATACAGCTTGGCGGTCTGACGTTGAACACAGTAGAAGAGAACTGTTACGGCATTCAGGCGAGCGCTTTTGCAAATCGCACAAAGCGGAATGCCGGCATATTGCAAATTGCCGGAATTGCAAACTTCACGGAGCGAAACACATACGGTCTTCAGGTTTCAGGGCTGGCGAATATGACGAAGAAGACATGTTATGGCGCGCAGTTAGGCGGCTTTAACGGCGCCGAGACATTAAACGGCATACAGCTTGGCTTGCTCGGAGGCGGGGGTAAAAATATCAGAGGAATACAGATAAGCGGTTTGGGAAACGGAGCGGATAATATCAGAGGAATACAGATAGGCGGGCTGGGAAATGGGGCGAGAAATATCAGGGGAATACAGATAAGTGCAATTGCAAACGTCGTCGATAATTTTCGCGGCATACAACTTGGCGCTATAAATTACGCGAAAAAGGATAGTTATGGTTTTCAGGGAGGTTTATTCAATAATTCACACGCTGATTTCCGCGGGCTTCAGATAGGCGTAATCGCGACCGGAGCAGATAAATTGCGCGGCGTACAATTAGGCGGCATAACCTTTGTTAAAAAGGATTTTTACGGCCTTCAAGCGGGATTATTAAATGTCGCGGGGGATTCCTGCGGCGTTCAACTTGCCGCCGGGGGCAATGTGGGAGATTATTTTTGCGGGCTGCAAATAGGCGTAATGGGAAATAAAATGAGAAAAATCAGCGGAATACAGATAGGCGCTGTAAATATTACGGAACATGTCAGGGGCGCGCAGATAGGAATTTTCAATATATGCCGGACGCTTAGAGGAATACAAATAGGGCTCATAAACAAAGCATCCGATAATTTTTTAAAGTATATGCCTATTTTAAATGTCGGCTGGTATGAAGAATAAAGGGCAATATTTGCATTTCAAATGCGTATTTTATACAATATTGGCAATGACAATGCAAAATAGCGGGAGGGCAGGTGGAGAAAGAAACCTTAAAAAATATTATTGCTGACCAAATAGAGACAGCGGGGGAGAAGTCCGGCAGAGAAAAAGTGATTTCAAGAGAAGGTATGGAAAAATGCAGAAAATATCTTGCTCATCCGAATATTCTCCTTATAAGCGGCCTTCGACGCGCGGGAAAGTCCGTTTTTTCCAATTTGCTCGTGAGAAACGAAAAATATGTTTTTCTTGATTTTGATGATGAGCGGCTGATTGAGTTTAACACAAAAGATTTTAATCTTCTGTTAGAATGTTTTTACGAAATTTCTGATGGTTTCGATCACATTTTACTTGACGAAATTCAGAATGTCAGCGGATGGGAACTTTTTGTGAACAGATTGAGAAAGAAATACAAGGTCGTTGTTACCGGTTCCAATGCGAATTTGATGAGTGGTGAAATGGCGACCCGGCTTACGGGCAGATTTCTTGATTTTACTCTTTTCCCCATGAGCTTTAGAGAGTTTCTGGAATTTAGCGGCATCGCAATGAAAAAGGCGTCTATTTATTCCACAAAAGAAAGAAGCAGAATAATTACCGTGTTTGAAAAATATCTGCAGAACGGCGGTGTCTTTGATTTTTATAAATTCGGCCCGGAATTTCTGAGAAACCTCTGGAGATCGGTTATTATGAAGGACATTATTGTCCGTTATAGTGTAAAATATCCCATTGTTCTTGAAGAACTGGCGCTGTTCCTCGTGAATTGTTTTACGTCAAAAATTTCGCCGAGCAGGATATGCAGAAGTCTTAAAATAAAAAGCCCGCACACGATAAGCGCATACATCAAATACCTTGAAGACAGTTTTCTTATTTTTACGGTCAAAAAATTTTCATACAAGTTAAAGGAACAGTTATCCGCGTTTAAAAAAGTGTATGTGACCGATAACGGCGCGGTAAATTCCCTTATTTTTAAGTTTAGCGAGAACAGGGGGAAGTTTCTGGAAAATATTGTTGCGGTTGAACTGAAGCGAAGATCCTTAAGAGAGGGGTTAGAAATATTTTATTGGGACAACTATAATGCCGAATGTGATTTCGTGGTCAAAAAAGGTCAGGCGTTTTGTTTTGCCTGTCAGGTGTGTTCTCATATTTCGGCGATTAACAAAAAACGGGAAATTGAAGGTTTGAAAGCGGCAATGAAGGAGTTGGGGATTAAAAAAGGCTTTATTCTGACATCATCAACAGAAGATAGTATTTTGAGCGATGGTTTTAGAATAGAAATTATTCCTGTCTGGAAGTGGCTGCTGAAAAATGGGCGGGAGGAGAATAAATGAAAATATTTCCTGAGCAATTTCCAAAGAATATTCCTCGGATTTTTTCAACTTTTATTGCCGCAAATTTCGGCGTTTATTGGATGACTATTTTAATTATTGACGAACTGATAGGCAGGCCAAGTTCAACCAGTATTTTAGGTTTCTTTTTTATTCCGTTATGGACATTTATATTTGCCGGTCTTTGTGTTTGGGTTGGTCGACTTATAAGATTTATCGTCGGTAAATTTATCCATGAACGAACTATTGAGAAAGAAAGCCTGCGCATAATCAATATAATTTTTGCCCTGACGGTCGGAGTCTCTTTTTTAGCCGGGCTTGGCAGGGTTATATGGCACGAACACTTGCAAAAGCCTCAAATTATTTATGATGCGGGTGTCATCTCAAAAGAGGCTCTTTCTGATTTTCGCAGGAAAGAATACTCCCCCGCAAAATTTGTATTTACTATTTACAAGAAAGACAAAGGAAAGACGGAGGGATTTGAGTGGAATGGAGAAAAATTGAATTTAGATGTGAGTCGTCCGCATATAAATATTTTACGGAAAGACGGGAGTTTAATGATTTCGGCAGACCTGAGTAAATATGATTATATTGGACGGATCCACGCGGCAGCTTTTGGCGCAATTAATAAAAAACAGAAATGTTTGGCTTTATTGGTGTATTTGAGGGCGACTTCTGACCGATCTATGCTCCTCATTTATGATTTTAATGGCGCGCTAATATTTCAGGAGTTGTTAAATCGCCGGTGCGGGTGGAAAACAGGGGGTATGCAAGTCGGGGTTGATGAATCGAAATGTGAATATTTATTTCTTAATGTGGATAGTCCTGCTGCATATTTTATAAAAAGGGAAGCTGGTGCCAAGAAGCAGAAGGTTGATGGAGGTAAATAGATGAAGAAAAATATTTTGAAGGTGATAGTGTATGTTTTTGTTGTGAGTAGTGTTATATATTCCGTGATTGCCAGAATAGGAATGACGGGATTACTAAGTTGGTTTGTTGACGTGCCGTCGCTGTGCTTTATTATTGTGGGTGTTCTTTTTACGGGACTGAATTTCAGGTTGAAGGATATATTTACGGTTTTGCTGTATCCGTGGCATAAAGATAAAGTGTCGGCAAGACCGCAATATTATAAAACTGTTCTGAGGGAAGTTAACAGAAATATATTCCGTTTTGCTTTGCTGGCGTTTGTGCTTGGAGTTTATTTTATTTTCGCGTACTATGAAAACTTAGATATTGGCAGAGTATCCGCCGGACTGCTAATCAGCTCATTGCCGCTATTGTATTCATTTGTGATTATGATATTTGTCGTCAGGCCGATTGAGACGGCAATCAGCCGAATAGGGGAGGAAGAAGTACAAAAAATTGATGACGCCGGAGAACCGGCTCACCCTATCGGGAAAAAGATAACAAAGGCGTTATTTGTATTATGGAATATATTTGCTGTAGTGGCGCTATTTTTCTTGATAACGGCAATTGTTATTGAATTTAATGACGGGAGCAAAGAAACAAAACATAAAGTCACGGGCAAGGTCAAAAAATTATACGCCGCAAGCTGGGATGGGGGTGAACAGCGTTACGCTCTTGTTGAAACCGACGACGGCAAAGGTGAGGCTGTAGTTGAAATTTTCAGATACGAAAGCGAGAAAATTAAAGAGGGGGCTGAGCTTCCGTTGATAATAACATATAGCGATTCGCCGGGGCTTAAGCGTATGTATGCAAGAATAGACATAGAAGAAGCTTTTCGTCTCAAAAGTTTAAAAAAGGGGAAAAATAATGATTAGCAAGAAAAAAATTGTCCTGATAGAAATTATTAAAGGTATTCTTATGACAGCCGTTCTTTGGTTAATATTTTATTTTCTGCTGATTTTAACGGTGCCGCTTTTTTCCGCGTTAAGGAATTTTCTACCGAATTGGATAGGCATATTCTTGTTTATCCCGATATATTTTATTACTTGGATTGCTTTCGTGAAATTTTCCCGCATGGAAAAGGCCTGTGAATATGCGTTTGGAATTGAGCGAAATGTGGTTCCAGGTAAGAAGATAATGGGCTTAAATTTCAAGCAGTATGAATACAAAGAAATACAGAAAGACAGCCGGTTATTTGTTCATCGGACTTTGTACTGGGGCGCGGCGCTGGTATTGATGTGTATTGTATCTCATGTATCCGTCGATAAAATATATGTATCAAAATTGGAAACACAAATAGCTAATTTGAAATCGCAAAATATTCCCATTTCCATGGAAGATTGTTATCGTGAAATTCCTGAGGGCAGGAATGCTTCGCCGTATTTAGAAAAGGCCAATGAAGAATTCAGTTCTTTTTGGAAGCAGAAGAGGGGACTTCCCGTGTTGCGCGACCGGCAGATAAGAGAGTATTTATCCTCGCTTAAATGGAGCGGGAAACAAGAAAAAGATATTGACGGGCTGTTAAAATACGCCATGCCTGAACTGAGAAAAATCTATGATATTGTTAGGCGATATGATTACTGGGCGGTCAACGATTATAAGAATATAGAGAAAAATCCGCTCGAGTATAAAATTCCAAAATTAGTTAATTATACGAGGATCAGTCAGCTTTTTTGTTTAAATGCGTTAAAATTAACAAGGCGGGGCCAATATACTCAAGCATGGAATTGGCTCCATGCTGCCGTTAAGATTTCAAAATTTATTGCAGAACATCCGTGGCTGATATCTAAGATGATATCTATTGAGCAGCAGAGAATTGTATCTCAGGCTATTTTGAGGGTATTGTTGGAGAATCCGACGGCTAAGATTCCCGGCCAGCTTGTTAATGATTTGACTGAACTTTATAAACTGAAATTAGTTACAGATGGAATGAAATGTGAAATGGCTTCAGCTTTAGATGTGTATAGTTGGCTAATGAAAAATCCAGACGAAAGGACTTTTTCAGTTTGGTTTTCGAAAGATAATATGTTTTATAAATTATTCGGTAGGGTTTTAAGATTGCCTGGGGTGTTGGAACTGAATACCATAGAACACATAAATGCGATTATGGAGATAATTAAAAATGATGATGCGGATTGGCCGTATGCCAAAAATCCGGACTTGTTTGATGATGCCTACCAGGGTATCAGTAATTATCCGGAATGGCCATTTTATTTTATGAAAATAGTAATGCCCCGTTGGACAAATCTGTATAAAAAGGAATATGAGGCGGATACAAGCGCGCAAATTGCAATACTGAACAATGCCTTGCAGAAATTTAACAGAACAAAGAAACGATATCCAAATAGTCTTGCCGAATTGGTGCAGGGCAGTTATGTGAAAGCCGTTGACATAAAGGATAAGTTTTCCGGTCAGGAACTGATATTCAAGAAAAGCAAAGATAAATTGCTTATATATAGTGTCGGCTGGAATCTAAAAGACGACGGTGGCGAATTTGAAGCGCTCGACGAGCAGCAGCACAAAAAAGATATTGGAATCAAAATTAAAAAAAGGTGGCGTTCTTAACATTGTGCATGATAACCCTAATTATTCATACTCTTGACGATAAAAAGTTGTAAAAGGCCTCCTTTTATGGTATAATACCGTCGGGAAAGACAAAATACAAAACCCAAAAGGAGGCCTAAGCATGGAAACACTTTGCAAATCCCAATGCTCGTTTTCATTTTACAGAAAAAAGGAGGTGGTTGTCAATTTTCGCGGGGGAGAAATAACAACAGATGCCGGATTAATACCGTTGCGTGAATTTGACCAGAGGT
>PHAM01000004.1 GCA_002841685.1 Elusimicrobia bacterium HGW-Elusimicrobia-2
TTCTCGAAAAAGCCCTTATAAATCAGTTTACCCAATGGGATCATCCTAATGAAACCCTTAAATCCTTATGCGCATCTATTTAATGCGTTGCATATAACAGTTAACCGGCCAAACTCCGGAAGGAAAAAGGCAGGTATGCCCGAGGGATTTATTTGCCTATGCAGAATTTTGAGAATATCTCGTTTATCATCTCTTCCCTGAATTCCCGGCCGCTTATTTTGTCCAGTTCGGCGAGGGCCTTTTCAATGAGCCAGACGCTTTCGGCTGGCCTTCGGGAGAGGATTCCGCGGGCTTCTTTGATTTGGGAAAGACAGTTTTCCAGGCAATCGGCCTGACGCGCGGAAGTGAGGAGAGCGTCGTCTTCGGAAATAAAAGAGCCTGAAACGAGATGTCTGGCCAGGCGCTTTTTGAGGCCGCTTATTCCCTCACCCTTCAGGCAGGATATATAGACAGGGCTGAACATATTTTTCGGTAGCGCTTTTTTTCCCAGGTCTATTTTGTTGCCGGCCATGATGGTTTTTTTACGGAAAGGCCCGAGTATCCGGACAATGTTCATGTCCTGCTCATCGGCTTTTTTTGAAGCGTCGAAAACAAAGATTATAATGTCCGCCTTATTTATGGCATCCATGGTTTTGTCCATACCCATTTTTTCTATCACACCTCTCGGTTTTTTTCTTAAGCCCGCCGTGTCGTAGAGTTCAGCGGGTATTCCGCCTATCTCAACGCTTTCCCTGATTATATCTCTCGTTGTTCCGGGAATGGCTGTGACAATTGCCCGCTCGGATGAGCTGAGCGCGTTTATGAGTGAGGATTTTCCCACATTCGGTTTCCCCGCTATCACTATTTTTACCCCTTCGCTGAAGAGCCGTCCGGCCTCGTATCCGTCAAGCAGCCGGGCGCTATCTTCTTCCGCGCGCGAGATGTTCTTTTTTATTTTTGCCAGGCTCAGCGGAATATCGTCTTCGGGAAAATCTATAGCGGCGTTGAGTTCCGCGGCGGATGTTATGAGTAGTTTCCGCAGCTCATCCAATTTTCGTGAAAGTTTTCCGCCCATCTGTGCCGCGGCGATTTTTGCCGCTCTCTCGCCACGCGCGCTTATTATACCGGCGACGGATTCAGCCTGGATGAGATCTATGCGGCCGTTTAAAAAAGCCCGTTTTGTGAATTCTCCGGGTTCGGCGGCTCTGGAGCCGTGCTCCAGGATGAGCTGAAAGATTTTTTTTATTATAACCGGGCCGCCGTGCGATGAGATCTCGGCGACATCTTCGCGCGTGTAGCTGCGGGGGCTGCGCATAAGAAAAACGAGAACCTCGTCTACGACTTCCCCGCCGTCGTGTATGCGCCCGTATGTGACGCTGTGCGAGGCGATATCATTTATTTTTTTATGACCCGCGGGGTTGAAGATTTTCTCAAGGATTTTTGTTGTGCTTTTTCCGCTTATCCGTATCAATCCGACGCTCGCGTGTCCCCATGCGCTTATTGGTGCGGCTATGGTGTCGGGGTAATATTTTGCCTTTCCGGCGGAATGTTCCCGCGCTCCGGTCATTTTATTTTTTTCAGTAAAATGTGTTCGGTCAGGGTGATGACGTTGCTTGTCAGCCAGTAAAGTACGAGCCCTGACGGGAATTTCAGGAATATGAAAGTGAAGAACAGCGGCATAAGGAGCAGCATCTTCTGGGTGGGATCCGTTATGGTTAACTTTTGCTGAAAAAACATTGTGGCGCCCATAAGGAGCGGCAGAGGCCCTATCGGCCATGAACCTATGAAAGGCAGGAAGGCGGGCAGATGGCCGAAAAGCATATCCGGCCTTGAAAGGTCGGTGAGCCAGAAAATAAAAGGAGCGCCCCTGAGCTCAACAAGGCCCTGGAGCATTGTGAACAAACTCCAGAAAATAGGTATCTGTATCAGCACGGGGAGGCATCCCCCCAGGGGGTTCACTTTCTGCACGCGGTAAAGATTGAGCAGCTCCTCGTTCATGCGCTTGGGGTCATCCTTGTACTGTGACTGCAGTTTTTTGACATAGGGCTGTATGCGTTTCATGGCTTCCGCGGATTTGATATTTTTCTTTGTCAGCGGAAACATGAAGAGTTGTATGATCAGCGTCAGCAGACATATTGACCAGCCGTAATTGCCGAAGATGCCGTAAAAGAAATTGAGTATCTGGATGAAGAAAACGCTTATAAAGGAAAAGAGTCCGAGGTTCAGTGTTTTCTCAAGGCCGTTTTTCCTCGCGGATAAACCGGAATAGGATTTTTCAGCCGCGAGTATTTTCAGTTTCAGCGATTTGCCTTCAGGCGAGAACACTATTTCCGGATTCGTCTGCTTAGGGTCAACGGCGAAAGAAGTTTTCCCTGAGGGAAAGAACGCCAGCAGGAAATATCTGTTTGAAACGCTCACCCATTCGGACAGGGCGCTTTCCAGGGGAGAAGATATTTTTTTTATTTTTTCGCCGTTGTTGAAATGGAATAGCTGCAGCTTCCGTTTTTCCTGCTCTTCCATAAGTTCGGGGTCGGTGCCTATACCGCCAGCCCAGGCCGCTTCCACATGCGCGTCTCCGGCCGGAGACAGATTGACCCTCATATATTCGTCGTTAAGCGAATAAACGGCCGAGGCTGTTTTGTAGGAAAGATGTATCTGGGAGCCACTTTTTCTCACAACGGGGTCTTGAAGCGCTGCGCCGCTGGCATAAAAACGGAAGGGCCTTGTTTCGCCCTCTTTGATAAGATCTACCTCGCCGTTTTTTTCCCTGATGAAAAGATGGCGTATGTCGCCCGATTCTTTCCCTATAAGGCAGCGCATTGAAGAATTTGATATTTCCAGGGTATCCTCTTCGCGGGGTGCGGGGATTTCCTGAACTTCCTGGCGTTTTGTCTCAGGGGCAGCGACGGTTTTTTTCTCGATCGGTGAAGCGCTTGTTGTTTGAGGCGCGCGCTCAGCCGGCGGATTTTGTTTTTTGGAAATAGCGCTCCACCACAAGGCCAGCACTATAAATGAGAGAGCTACTGCCAGAGCCGAGCGTTTGTCCATATCGTTCATAATAATTTCTCCTTAAATTTTTAAACCGGCGCTATGGCAGATCCACGCCGCCGCGGGCGAAGGGATGGCAACGCATCAATCTCAGAAAACTTTTAAAAGAACCTTTCACGATGCCGTATTTTTCAAGAGCCTCAAGAAAATAATTTGAGCAGGACGGATAGAATCTGCATGAAGGCGTTCTCGGAACGGCCTGCCATATTTTCACGGGAAAACTCAGCGCGCTTTTCAACAAATTCATAAACATTTGGTAAGAACCTCTTTCAGGGATTGCGAAAATTCGCCGTATTCGGCCGGCGGCGCCTTTCTCAGTGTCACGCATATATCGCTTCTTCCTTCCATGCCCAATGTCCGCGAGCTTTCCCTTATCCATCTTTTGATTTTGTTTCTCCGCACGGCCAAAGGTATGATGCGTTTGGCTATCCTTAAACGAATATGCCCTTCCGGCGAAGGATCCCTCAGTACAAAACATCTGAAAAACTGATTTTCTGTGAATTTATTACGGTGTGAGTTTTTTTCTGCCTTTCTTGCGTCTTGCATTCAAAACATTCACTCCGGAAGATGTCTGCATCCTCTTTCTAAAACCGTGCACCCTTGCCCGCTTTTTTTTATGTGGCTGATATGTTCTTTTCATAGACAGAATTCTTATAAAAAAACGGGCTTTTGTCAATTGCCGCTTTGATTTTGTTATAATACGGGATGAAAACAGAGGCTCTAAAAATATACCGTCTTTTGAAAGAACATTATCCCCGCGCCCGCATAGCCCTGCAGTATAAAAGCCCCTGGGAGCTTCTTGTGGCGACGGTTCTTTCGGCTCAGTGCACGGACAAAAGGGTGAACATGGTGACGGAAAAGCTCTTCGCCAAATACAGGTCCGTAAAAGAATATGCCTCGGCCGATATAAATGAGTTTGAAAATGACATACACACCACGGGGTTTTTCAGGAACAAAGCCAAAAACATTTTGGATTCCGCTAAAATAATCCTGAAAAAACATAAAGGCGAAGTGCCCCGGACAATGGAAGAACTCACCGCTCTTCCGGGCATAGGCCGGAAAACCGCCAATATCATAAGCTTCAATGCTTTCGGCCAAATTTTCGGCATAGCCGTGGACACCCATGTGGGGCGCCTGTCTCAGAGACTGGGCTTGAGCGGCCGCAAAGATCCCCTGAAGATCGAACAGGATCTTATGGGATTATTCCCAAAAAAAGACTGGGGCAGGATATCCTATCTGTTTATAGAACACGGCCGCGCCGTTTGCGCGGCAAAGAAACCTGACTGTGATATCTGTTTTTTAAAAGGTCTTTGCCCCCGCAAACCCTATTCCAAATAGGCGCGTTATATGCGGACGGGAATATTGTTCTCCCGCAGATATTTTTTTGTTTCTGTGATAGAGAATTTCCCGAAGTGAAATATTGACGCGGCCAGGACCGCGTCGGCTTTGCCCTTATCAAGGGCGTCTTTAAGATGGATCAGCTCGCCCGCCCCTCCCGAGGCGATAACCGGCACACTGACGGCTTCCGAGACAGCAGCGGTCAGTTCTATATCAAAACCCGACTGCGTGCCGTCTTTGTCCATACTGGTGAGAAGTATTTCGCCTGAGCCGAGTTCCACGGTTTTTTTTGCCCAGTATATCACATCTATTCCGGTGGCTTTTCTGCCGCCGTAGGTATAGACTTCCCATTTCCCCGGGGCTGTTTTTTTGGCGTCTATCGCCGTGATGATGCACTGCGCACCGAATTCGCGCGAGGCTTCGCGGATGAGCGAGGGGTTCTCCACCGCCGATGTGTTCATGGATACTTTGTCCGCTCCCGCTTTCAGGAGGTCCGAGATATCGGAGAGTTTTCTTATTCCGCCGCCCACCGTCAGCGGGATGAATACCTGTTCGGCCGTTTTCGCCACTATCTCCAGCATCGCCGGCCGCTTTTCCACGGAAGCTGTTATATCGAGATAAACCAGCTCGTCGGCCCCGGCCCGCGCGTAAGCGGCGGCGATTTGCACAGGGTCACCGGCGTCCACCAGGTCAACGAAATTCACGCCTTTCACCACTCTGCCGTTTTTAACGTCAAGGCAGGGTATTATTCTTTTTGCCAGGGCGCTGCTTTTCCGCTTTTGGGGATCATTCATTTTTTCCCCCGCATCTGGCTATGAAGTTTTTCATTATCCTCAACCCGTCCTTTCCGCTTTTTTCCGGATGGAACTGCACGGCCCAGAGATTGTCTTTAACGACGGATGAGGCGAATTCATCGCCGTAATCCGTTGTTGAAGATACGAGAGCCGCATCTTCGGGTGACACATAATAGGAGTGCACGAAATAAAAATAGCTTTCGTCGGCTATTCCCTCGAACATTCCGCTCTCACCCGTGGGACTGTTTTGGAATTTCACCTTGTTCCAGCCCATGTGAGGTATTTTCAGATCGTTTCTGAAAAGTTTTACCTTCCCTTTTATTATGTCCATCCCCGGCGAGGAGCCGTGTTCTTCGCTGACGCTGAAGAGCATCTGAAGGCCGAGACATATTCCCAGGCACGGTTTCCCGGCCTCTATTTGCGAGTTGATAACTTTTATGAGCCCCGCTTTTTTCAGATTCTCCATTCCTTTGCCGAAAGCGCCCACACCCGGCAGGACAATACCGTCGGAACTTTCTATTTTTTTGATTTCAGCGCTGATGCGCACATCTCCTCCGGCAAGCGCCAGGGCCTTGCTGACGCTCCGGATGTTACCCAGGCCATAATCTATCACGGTGATGGAAGGGCTCATCTCCATCTCCTGTGAAACCACCACCACTGCCCCGGATAGTTTCTTATGTTTTTTTCAATTTGATCGGTGAATTTCTGCGTGTTTTCGGATTCATCGCTGCCGATGGGAATGGCTTTGCCTATGTTTATTACATGCTTTGCGCCTTTGCGGATAATGAAAGCCGGTAGTACAGTTGCGGAAGTTTTACGCGCGAGAGTGTCTGCCCCCGTCGCGGTGAGAACGTCTCTGCCGAAAAATTTTGTCATTATGCCGTTTGAAAACCGCTGATCCACAAATATGAAAAGGGAATGGCCGCTTTTTAATTCTTTAAGAGATCTTTTCAAGGCAATAAAACGCGGTTTATAATATATGATAGTTTTGGAAATATTATCGGGCTTGGCCAGACGCTGCCGGTAAACATTAAACATGTTCTCCACATATTTATTGGATACCGCCTTGAGTATGAGGTGCATATCAAATTTATCCAGAATGAATTTGCACACCATCAGAGGGAATTGGCCTATGTGCCCTGAAATGAAAAGAACGGGGCCTTTCTTCAGCGCCTCAGTGTAGTTTTCAAGACCGCTGTATTCAAATCGGCGGTTTATTTCAGCGGTCCCGCGGCAATAAAAATAACGCATCTCCAAAACGCCTCTGACAAAATTCTGAAAAGATTTTATAGCTATTTTTTTCTTTTCATTCTTTGTTTTTAAATCGCCGAAAGCTTTATCCAAATTACGGAGAGCTGTTTGTCTTCGGGGGAATAAGATAAAGTAACATAAGCAGCCGATTATGTCCGCGAGTTTGTTTAAAAAGTGTATGGAACACGGCGTCAGTAGGAAAAAAAACAATTTTAATTTTAGGAAAAGTATGAAATCCAGTATTTGTTTTGCGTTTTTTCCAACTTTCATATTTTCTTTTTAGCGGGTGAGGGGAATCGAACCCCCGTCTTCAGCTTGGGAAGCTGACATTCTACCATTGAACCACACCCGCGCAATTTTGTTTCGCGTTCATCCCAGCATCCGTTCGGCGCTTTCCATGTAAACGCTTATTATAAGCCCCAGGGCTATGTAAGTCGCCATGAGGTTGGAGCCGCCGTAACTCATGAACGGCAGCGCCAGTCCTTTTGTCGGCAGCAGCCCCAGTCCCACCGCGATATTGGCAAAAGCCCCCAGCGCTATGAGAGTCGTCAGTCCCCCCACGAGTATCCTCGAGAACTTGTCCCTGCACCTCTTTGCCATTTCAAAGCCGATTATAACAAAAACAGCGAATAATAAAAGAATCAGAAAAGAACCTATGATCCCGAATTCCTCGCAGATAACGGAGAAAAGGAAATCCGTGTGCGCGCAGGGAAGATAGAGCAGTTTTGAAGTCGAGGAGCCCGCTCCTTTTCCGAATACTCCGCCTGAAACAACGGCGATAAGCGATCTCGTCAGCTGATAGCCTTCGGCACTCCGGTGTTTCAAAGGTTCCATGAACGCGGTGATCCTGTCTCTGCGGTAAGCTGTCCCGAACACGGCCCAGTAGGCGAAGGGCAACCCGGCCAGCACGATGCCTATCAGCCTGCTCACAGGGACCTCGGCCAGAAAAAATACCACAAGAAACAGTAGAATAAGGGTGACAGCCGTGCCGAAGTCGGGCTGACTGTACACGAGGCCCGCCAGGCCGAGAAGCAGGATCATGGGCCCCGTTAATATTTTATAATCGTCGAGTTCGCCTCGGTGCCTGTCCAGATAATCAGCCAGGTACATAACCCATATCACTTTCAGGAATTCACTCGGCTGTATCGCAACCGAGCCGGGAAGAAACAGCCATCGGCGCGCGCCTTTTACCGATCGTGTTATTCCGGGTATAAGAATGGCGATGAGAACGATCGTCCCCGCCAGCATCGCCCAGGGTATCACTTTGCGCATGGTCTTTATATCTATTTCCCAGAGAATGAAAAATATAACGCTGGCTGCGGCCAGCCATATCAGCTGCCGAAGAAAATAGTGGTAGGGATTATTGAGCTCAAAGGAGCTTGTCACCGAAGTGATGTCAAGGATCATGATCAGGCCCGCGCCTGACAGAAAATAAGCGATCAGGATGAAGAGCTCCTTTAAGTAAGATTTTTTAGCCATTTTTTGAAAGTTTTCCCTCTCTCCTCAAAATTTTTGAACTGGTCGAACGATGAGCACCCCGGAGACAGCAGCACTGTGTCGCCGGGGGAGCTTTTCTTAAGCGCCTTGAGACAGGCGTCAGTGAATTTCTCCGCGGAGGTTATCTCAGTTTTTCCATTGAGCTCTTTTGCTATTTTCGAGCCGGCCTCGCCGTAAGCAACGAGCGTTTTCACATTTTGCATGTGTCCGGACAGAGGCTTGTATGAGCTGCCCTTGTCCCGTCCCCCCATTATTAAAATCAGGGGCCTGTTTATATTTTTAAGGGCGAAGAGCACGGAAGAAACATTTGTGGCTTTTGAGTCATTGATAAAGATCCTGCCGCGGTGAGTACCCGAATATTCAAGGCGGTTTGCGAGCGGCCTGAAGCGATACACCCCCCGGCGGATTTTTTCAGGGGAGACGCCCATCGCCAGAGCCGCAGCGGCGGCGGCGAGGATGTTTGTTCTGTTGGCGTCAAAAAGTAGTTTCATCTTTTCTTTTTCATAGATGAGCTCTTTGGACGCGCGGAATTTTTTTGCGGCTTTCGGCGAAAATCGCATGGTGTTTCCTCGGAAATATATGTCTTTTCCGAGTCTCAGGATATCGGAGCCGTCGGATCCCGCGATTCCGCTTATGCCCACGCCCCCTCGCCTGATACCGGCGAATACGCTCTTTTTCACAGCGCCGTATTCGGACATATTCCTGTATCTTGAAAGATGGTCGCTGTCTATGTTAAGGAGGATACTCACATCAGTCCTGAAAGCTTTGCGCGAAAGATGTTTTTCAAGATTATAGCTCGACACCTCCGCGACGAGGATGCTGTTTTTTCTGAATTTTTTCAGAAGCTCTGTCAGGGGTATACCTATATTTCCGCCGGCAAGGGCGTTTTTCCCCGCCGAGGAAAGCACGGCCGCCGTCAGAGCGGTGACGGTTGATTTTCCGTTTGTTCCGGTGACAAGGATCCTTTTCACATAAGAGGGAACAAAAGAATAGGCGAATTCAAATTCGCCCGCCACAGGTATTTTTCTGCGCTTTGCCTCACGGACAAAACTGTTTTTAGGATCTATCCCCGGAGAAAGTATCATCATATTTATTTCCCTGAGCCGCCGGGTGATGTCATCCTGGATGATGCATTCAGCGCCCGGTATTCTGATCTTTTTAGTATCTGAAACGATCACATTCGAGTCTTTGCTGAGTAGAAACTTCGCCATCGCCCGGCCGCTCTTTCCACCTCCGCAGACGAGTATGGTTTTGTTTTTCAGTTTTATCATCTCACTTTCAGCGTCAGCAGGGCCAGTATTATACAGAATATGCCCATTATCCAGAATCTCACCACGACTTTTGACTCCGGCCAGTTTTTGAGTTCAAAATGATGATGGAGCGGAGCCATTTTGAAGAAACGCCTGGATGTTTTTTTGTAGTACAGCACCTGTATGATGACGGAAAGCGCTTCAACGACAAACACGCCTCCGGCGATGATCAGCAAAGCCTCCTGTTTTATGAGCACAGATATGGCGCCTATTACCCCGCCCAGCGGCAGAGAGCCTGTATCCCCCATGAATATCTCGGCAGGCGGCGCGTTGAACCAGAGAAAACCCAGTCCCGACCCTATGATGATGGTCAGGAAAATCGTGATCTCACCCGCCTGAGGCACATAGGGAAACTTAAGGTATCCGGCGAATTTTATATTGCCGGCTATATATGCGAGGATGGCGAAAGCCGCGCTCACCAGCATAACGGATCCGATGGCCAGGCCGTCCAGGCCGTCTGTCAGGTTCACCGCGTTGGAGGAGGCCACGATGATGATCGCGGTGAAGAGGATATAGAAAACGCCTGTGTACAGGATGATGTTCTTGAAAAACGGTATGCACACTGCCGTTTGCCCTTCGGGAAAAGCCGGATGAAAAAACATATAAATTCCCAGCCCTATCCCCGCCGCGGCCTGAAACATAAGTTTGGTTTTGGCGGAAAGGCCTTTAGCCGACTGTCTTTTGATTTTTTTGTAGTCATCCATAAATCCGCACAGCCCCAGAATAAAAAGGACGCCCACGACTATATATGTGAATTTGCAGTCCAGCCGCATCCACAGCAGCGCGTTTATGATTATGGCCGGGATGAGGATCACTCCCCCCATCGTCGGCACTGTCACTTTCTTGTGGTGATTTACGAGCGAGTCCTCTCTCACGGCCATGAGAAGTTTTTTGCTCTTAAAATAATTTATCCACATGGGTACCGCGACAACCACGAAAGCGAATGAGGTTATTATTCCGCCCAGGGCGCGGAATGAAATATAGCGGAACAGGTTGAATCCGAAGAAAAATTCTTTAAGCGGAACTAATAGCCAATAAAACATTTAACCTCCTAATCGTTTGCCGATGCATCATTTTTTTAATATTTTTTTTACGGTTGCTATGTCACTGTAAGGTATATTTTTAGCGCCCACTATCTGGTATTCCTCGTGCCCCTTGCCCGCTATCAATATGATATCGCCCTTTTCCGCCATGGCAATGGCGCCGGCGATCGCTTTTTTACGATCCAGCTCCACCCGCCACGGGGGGTTTCCATCCGTGAATTTAGCGCCTTCGGTTTTTCGCATACCGACTTCTATATCCAGCGCAATGGCCCGGGGATCCTCGTTTCGCGGATTATCGGAAGTTATCCACGAGAAATCCGAGTTCTCGAAAACTATTTTTCCCATCAAGGGCCTTTTCCCCCTGTCTCTGTTCCCACCGGCTCCGAAAACAGTGATGATTCTTTTTTGTGTCAGAGGTTTCAGCGACCGGATGACCTTTTCCAGGGCATCCGGCGTGTGGGCATAATCCACATAAACGGTAAAACCTTTTTCCGACGTAATTCTGCTCAGGCGCCCCTTGATGTCCAGAAGTTCCTCAAGGCCCCTTTTTATGATCTCGCCGCTGAAACCCTCTTCCCGCGCGAGAGCGAAAGCCGCCAGGGCATTCATGACATTGTGTTCACCCGGCAGCTTAAGCTCTATTCTGATTTTTTCCCGGGAGTTTTTGACCTCAATAATTGTTCCCGCGATGCCCATGCTGATTATCTTTCCGCTGTAATCGGCGTGCTTGTTAATGCTGTATGTGACCTTTTTGAGAGGAAGTCCGTTGAGGATTTTTTCCGACCACGGGTCATCAGAGTTTATCACCGCCAGGCCTTTATCGCCGCGGCTTTGGCAGACTTTTTCAAAGAGCCTGCGTTTGGCAGCGGCATAGTTTTCCATGCTCCCGTGCCAGTCGAGGTGTTCCCGAGAGAGATTTGTGAACACCACGGCTTTAAATGTGAGGGCTTCGGCGCATTTCCGGTCCAGACCCTGAGAGGACATTTCTATAAAGCAGCGCCGCCCTCCGGTTTTGACAAATTCCGCCAGCAGTTTTGATATATCCGCGGATTCCGCCGTCGTGTTTGGCAAAGTGAAAATTTGTCTGCCGAACCTGTAATTGACGGTGCCGAAAACCGCGCTCGATTCGCCGGATGCTTTGGCTATGCTCTCCAGCATATAAGTGATGGTTGTTTTTCCGTTAGTCCCGGTGATGCCGTACAAATCAATTTTTGTTGAAGGGAAGCCGTAAAAGGCCTCGGCCATGCGCGCCATGACCGTTTTTATATCCGTCACTTTGATTGACGGCACGCCAGTTTGGTGAGATCTTTGCGAGACGACCGCTGACGCTCCTTTTTTCACGGCCTCCGGTATGAAATTGTCACCGTCGGAGGCGCTTCCGGGCAATGCGAAGAACAAATCCCCCCTTTTGGTCGACCGGCTGTCATAAGAAATGCCTGTGATTTCAGCGTTCCCGCCGTTTACCGCGGCCGTATCGATCCCCGATTTTAAAATAAGTTCGTCAAGTTTCATTCTTTTTTTCTCCGCCCCTGGCCGCGGCCGCAGGGGCTATCCCGTAAATATCTATGATCTCTTTTACTGTTTGGCGAAAAGCTTCCGCGCAGACCACGCCGCCGTAGTAGTGCTCCTGCGGCTCATCCAGAGCGATGAATATTACAAATTTCGGATCCTGTTTAGGGAAAAAACCGCCCAGCGACGAGAAATATGTTTTTTCGGAATATTTTCCGGCTTTTGTGTCGAATTTCTGGGCGGTCCCGGTTTTCCCGCATATTTCCCATCCCTGTAATCTGACATTAATTCCGGTGCCTCCTTCCACCACCTGGAAAAGCATTTCTTTGACCGTATCCGAGGTTTTTTTCGTTATAGCGCGGCGTATTATTACGGGCTTTGTCTTGCGGACTTTTTTCCCGGAGGCTTCGATTATGCTCTCCAGTATACGGGGTTTTATCAGCACGCCGCCGTTGGCTATCACAGCGAAAGACTGCGCTATCTGAAGCGGCGTGGCGGCGATTTCCTGGCCGAAAGAAATGTAATTGAGGGAGGTGTTCTCCCATGTGTCGATTCTTTTGAGCAGCCCCCTGGCCTCACCCGGAAGTTTGATTCCCGTAGGGCATCCGAATCCGAAATCACGGGCCGCTTTATACAGCGCGTTCCTGCCCGCGAGATTGCCCACCTTACAGATGCCTATGTTAGATGAGAACTTTATGATATCACTGACGGTGAGCCAGCCGTAGGGGTCATGGTCGTTTATTTTGATTCCCGCGAATTCAAAGGAGCCGTTTTCGCAGAAAAATTTATCCTCAGGCGTCACAACGCCGTTTTCTATGGCTGCGGATACTGTCACTATTTTGAAAGTTGAACCCGGCTCCACAGCGTCGGATATGATAGGATTTTTAAGCAGGTTTTCCGCGTCCGGGCCGGCCATTACGGCGGCAAGGATTTTTCCCGTGCGGGTTTCCATGACTATGCCGTAACCGCTGCGGGCCCTGTAACGGGAGACCGCCAGGTCGATTTGCCGGTAGAGAAATTCCTGCAGCCTGCCGTTTATGGTCAGTTTTACGCTGTCACCGCCGGCATGCAGCATATCGGGGTCATTGCTCAATAGCAGTTTACCGGTGGCGTCGATCTCTATTATCTCGCCCTGTCCGCCCTCGAGCTCTTTGTTGTAGCCGTATTCCAGACCGCCGGCTCCGGCATTTTCATAGTTTGTGAAACCGCATATAGGGGAGTAAACGGGGCTGTCCAGATAAATGCGTTTTTGAGCGGGAATAAATTCCAGTTTTTGGGCAACCGGATTTTGTCTAAGAGCTTCCGTTTCCGCCGGAGAGAGGAATTTGATCAGAAGCTGTCGTGACGAGCTGGCGTCGGGAAATTGTAAATCTGTTTCCATGCGCGCAAGGAGGGCCATTTCCCCGGGAGTCAGCTGTTCGCCTTTCCTCAGGAAGATCCGCTTTCCGCGTATAGATGATGCTATGATATTTCCTTCGGAGGTGATTATATTCCCGCGGAGTTTTTTAACGCGGCCGAAGGCCCGCCTGCTGGAGATGATGACATTTTTTTTGACGGTGTGAAGATATATTATTCTTAAGCCCAGCGCTGTAAAAAGCAGCGCGAAGAATATGCTGATTATGGTGAAGCGCGCGTTACTTTGAGGCATTTGTATCGTCCATGAAAATTATTTTTGCCGGTTCGGCCCGGTGGAGATTAAAGTTCCGCTCTATAAATTTATCGGTTTTTTCCATTCCCGTATAACTGTTTATTTTTTCCACGAGTGTCATGTGCTCAAAATTTTTTTCCTGCCAGACCGCGTTGAGTCCGGATATCTGGTAACCGATTTTTATGGTTTCGGCGCTTTGGGCAACGATAATACCTATCAGCGTCAGCGTTGCTGCGCCCCATATGGCGGCGGTTTTTATCAGTGCGTCATGTTTGAGGCGGGATTTGTGTCTGAGCGGTGATGTCATATGATTTGCGCGGCTCTCAGCCTGATACTTCTCGAGCGCGGCTGTGTGCGGCTTTGAGCGTATGTCGCTTTAACAGCTTTTTTTGTCAGAAGTTCGACAGTACCGTCAGAGGCAAGTTTTTTCAGCGAAGTTTTTACAATCCTGTCCTCAAGGCTGTGAAAGGTGAGGAACACCGCCCGGGCGGAGGGCTTTAATACCGCCGGCAGAAAAGAAAAAACCTTCTGCACATTGTCCATTTCACTGTTCACGAAAATGCGCAGAGCCTGAAAAGTTTTGGTGGCGGGATGCGTTTTTCCTCCCCGCGCGCATTTTTTAATGATTTCCGCGAGCTTCGAGGCGGTGTCTATTTTATTTTTCCCCCTCTCTTCGACGATGCTTTTGGCTATACGCCGGGACCGGTGCTCTTCGCCGAATTCGTAGATGACACCGGCGAGTTCTTTCTCGGGAAACGAATTTATGACATCCCATGCCCGCAGAGGGCTCTGGCGGCTGTAGCGCATATCAAGGAAATCATCTTTCATGAAACTGAAGCCCCTGTCCGAATTGAGCTGGTATGTGCCGACGCCGAAATCAAAAAGTATACCGTCGGCTTTGGGGAGATCCCTGTTTTTGAGCAGGTTGGGCAGATCCGTGTAGTTTGAGTTTTCAATTGTTACCCTGCCGTCGCGGAAGAGCTCGTTTTTTTTAAGCAGTGAGCAGAGGTCTTTGTCCAGATCCGTCATGAGCAGTCTGCCTTTTTCGCCGAGTTCACCGAGTATCACTTCCGCAAGATAGCCCATTCCCGCGGTGGCGTCTATGTAAAAACCGTCCTTTTTGATGTTCAGATAGCGGATAACCTCTTCGCCGAGGAGCGGGCCCTCTTTCATAATTTAATATCCAATTTGTCGGCGTACCCGGCGTATGTTTTAGCGTTGGCGTTTTCGTATTCGGCGAATTTTTTAGGCGGCCACAGTTCGTATAAGCGGCCGATTTTTATGATGAGCAGCTCTTTTGCGATGCCGCATTTTTTTTTGAGGGCATCAGGCAGAAGAACGCGTTTGTGGGTATCCGCTTTTACCGAACAGGAATGGGCGTAAAAGATCCTGAGGAATTTCCTGTTGTCTTTTGAGGCGTAATTGAGAAGTGAGAGTTTTTCGCGTATCCGCCGCCATTCTTTTGCGGGATACATGAAAAGACAGCCGTCGAGGCCCAGCGTCAGGTAGAATATCCTGCCGTCTTTCAGCATTTCCCCGCGCACAGAAAACCTGTTTTTTGAATCGAGTTTATATATATTTTTAGAGTTGCTCAGCATTATCCCACTTTCTCCCACTTCCTATCTGTAAAACTATAAATTAAACGGTGCTTTATGTCAATAAGCCACTGTGCCGGATAAAGATAAAGCGTCACCCGAAAAGCGCTTTTTCGCTAGACGGAAATTTTTAACGGATAACAAATCTAAAATTCCGCAACTCGTCCGCCAGAGGTGGACTCGGACAAGCGTAATTTCTTCACGATTTTTTTCTCCTAAATTTTCCTATATCGCGCTAAATCGACTTTTCGGGTGACGCTTGTATGCGGGTTATTGAATATGGGCGCCTTGTTATGGTATTATGTGAAGCATGAAACGATTTGATTTTCTGAAAACGCTCGAAGAGCGGATTATCGTCCTTGACGGTGCTATGGGAACGATGCTCCATGCCGTGAATTTAAAGGCTGTCGATTACGGCGGAGCGGACTTCTGTATGCTGGGGGATCTGCTCAACATTTCCCGCCCGGAAGAGATAAAGAAAGTGCATCGCGCCTATCTTGAGGCAGGGGCGAATGCCGTTGAGACAAACACGTTCGGATCGTCAGCGCTCAGATTGAAGGAATACGATTTTTCTCAAATAGATAAATCCGCCTTCGGGGAATTCTTTGATAAACAGACCGCCAAAGTGTTAGACAACTACTCAATATCATACCTCCTCAGTAAAAAAGGCGCTGAAATAGCCGGAGAAAGCCTGGAAGAATATTCCAGGGGGGATTCGTACGACGGGCGGCCTCTTTTCGTCATAGGATCGATAGGCCCGTCCAACCATGTGCTTTCGCCGACAGAAGCCGATATACAAAAAGGCAGCTGGGAACTGGTGGAAAATAATTTTTATAGACAGATACTGGGCCTTATAGACGGCGGAGCCGACGTCATACTTTTTGAGACCCAGCAGGATATTCTTGAAATAAAAGCTGCCGTTGCGGGAGCTTTGAAGGCAATGAAAGAGCGCTCAAAAAAACTGCCTGTTATGGTGCAGGTGACGGTGGACAAACAAGCCCGGATGCAGCTTTTCAACACGAGTATACAGGCCGCCGCTTGCGCAATAGAGGGGCTGGGAATTGACGTGTTCGGGATCAACTGTTCCATAGGCCCGGAACTTATGGAAAAAGCGGTTTCGGAGATATCTTCATTTTCTCATCTGCCTATATCGGTGCTGCCGAACGCGGGAATGCCGGTATCTGAAAACGGCCGGACGGTTTATAAACTCTCTCCTGAAGACTTCGGGGCACCGACGAAAAAATATGTTGAGATGTACGGGGTCAATATTGTGGGCGGCTGCTGCGGAACAGGCCCCGCGCACATAAAGGAACTCGCCTCTCTTGTTAAAAACTTAAAACCTAAAAAACGGAAAACAGATCCGTGCACTTTTATCTCCGGGCCTCAGAATATTGTCGCGCTTTCCGAAAAATCCGGCCTCATTCAAATAGGAGAGCGCCTCAATGTGAGAGGTTCTAAAAAGGTGCGGGAAGCCGTAGAAAGCGGAGAGGGCGGAATCGATTATAACGCCATTGATGAAGTGGTCAGGGACCAGGCAGAAGGACTGGGGCTGGGCATACTCGACGTGTGCATGGATTCCAATGTTGCTGATACAAAAAAGATCCTCCCGCAGGTCATACAGCATGTCTGCGCGGATTTTCGAGGAGCCCTCTGCATAGATTCCTTTGATCCCGAGGCGCTTATCGCGGGAGTAAAAGCTTATCCCGGACGGCCCATGATAAATTCGATATCACTGGAAGACTTTGAAGACGGCAAGAGCAAACTCGATGCGGTTGTATCAAAGACAGCTTTTTTCAATCCCGTGTATATAGCGCTGTCCGCCGATAACAAGGGCCCGGCTGTGGCGGCTGCGGAAAAAATACGGATAGCCGGGGAAATTATAAAACGCTGCGGGTCTTACGGGGTGAAAGCCGACCAGCTTTTCATAGATATAAACGCTTTTCCCATAGGATCTGAAAGCGATGAGAAAATAAATTTCGCCCGGGAGTCATTAAACGCCATTGCCGGAATCAAGGCTCTGTCAAAAGGAGTCAGAACAATAATCGGAGTCAGCAATCTGACAAACGGCCTGGCGAAAAAACCTTATATGAGAAAGGTTCTGACTTCGGTTTTTCTGGATGAGGCGGCAAAAAAAGGGCTGGACGCGGTTATCGTCAATCCCGATCATTGCACTCCTGCTGAAAATATAGATAAAAAGGATTATGAGCTTGCGCGCAGAGCCATACTCCAAAAAGATATGGCGGCTTTTGCCGAACTTGAAAATATCGCTGACATGAAAAAAGGCATATCAAAACCGCAGATGCCCTCATACGAATCCCTCTCACCCGAAGACAGGGTCAGGGAGAAAATAATCGCCGCTTACCGCCAAAGAGCGGAGGTGAAAATCAACGGGAAGTTCTACGGCGATCTGATCGTAAGCGATGCCGCCAAGGCTCTCTCATCCCCCCGTGAAAAAACCATCGGCTCTCTGGAATTCATAAATAATTACCTTATGCCCGCGATGGCGGAACTGGGCAAACGCTTTTCGGCCGGGACCATATCACTTCCTCATCTGTTAAGATCGGCGGACCTGATGAAACAGGTTATGGCCTGGCTGGAAGATCATATGAAAAATGAGAACGTTGTCATGCAGAAAAAAGGCGCAGTGGTTATAGGGACGGTCTATCAGGATGTGCACTGTATAGGGAAAGACCTGGTAAAGACCCTGCTTGAGAACTACGGTTACAAAGTCATCGATCTTGGCGTTCAGGTGCCCACCGCGGAATTTATCCAAAGCGCTATAAATGAAAAAGCGGTTGCCATCAGCGCAAGCGCTCTTCTTGTCCAGACCTCCGGCCATATGATAACTCTTGCCCGTGAAATGAAAAAGGCAAATCTGGACATAGCCCTCCTTATAGGCGGGGCGCCGGTTAATACGGCTCTGGCGGCAAAAGCGGCGGCGGCGGGAAGTTTAAGGGCCGGCGAATTAAAAAGAGATGTGTTCTACTGCCCTTCCGCAATGGACGGGGTGAATGTTCTGGAACGCCTGTTTTCGGGGGGAAAAGAAGCGATGCTGGCGGCCAACCTTGAAAAGCTTAAACGCGCTATGGCCCCGTCGGCCAATAAGTTATCGCGCAAAGAGGAAGGCGTGGCGCTCGCGAAAAATTCACCGCGGTACCACCCCCCTAAAATAAAACCTTTCCGCAAAACCGGCCATACCGATATCAATGACCTGAAAATCAACTTCAAAAATTTAAAAAACTTGAATTGGAAAATGGCTAAAGAGGACGAAACCGTATTCAAGAAACTGGCGGATAAATGGATCCGCAGATCGAAAGAAAATAATTGGATAGCCCCCCGCGGTATATCCGCGGTCTTTCCCTGCAACGCCAAAGGAAATAAACTTTTTATTTACAGCATAGACGAACCTGATAAAAAAATAGCGGAATTATCCTTTCCGTCATCAGTAGAAAATTCATGGTTTCTGAGTGTAGGCTCAAAACAAAAAGACCTCTGCGGTTTTCAGATAAGCACAGCGGGAATTGAGGCGGAAAAAGCCACCGCGGAGTTTATGGCAAGCGGCGATACTGAATCCATGCTGTATATCAAGGGCCTCGCGGACAGGGTTGCCGAGGATTATGCCGAAATGCTCCACGAAGAGCTCAATAATATTGCGGGAGTCGACGATAAAAGCAGCCGAAGGGTGAGCCCAGGTTATCCCGCGATACCCGATATGGAGAACAATAAGATCATTTACGATCTCCTTGACGGGGCGAACATAGGTATAACGATAAACGACGCTGGTTTATTCAAGCCCGAAAGCACCACCGCGGCGGTCGTCTGTTTTAACCCGGACTCAAAAAGATGGTAATAGATAAAATCGCAAACCATGGCTTATATACAGGTCTCGGCGGCAGGATAGCGCTCGCGCTTGCTTATATAAAGGAGACGGATTTCTCAGCCGCAGCGCCCGGTAAATATAAGATAGATGATGACGTTATTTTTGCGATTGTCCAGGAATACAACACAAAGGATAAATCTGAATGCAAATTAGAGGGGCATTTTAAATATACAGATATCCAGTATATTGTTTCCGGCGCCGAACTTATGGGTGTAACAACTTTGACAAGTCAAACACCTGTCTATAAAAACGCCGATGAGGATTATGCTTTATTTGAAAGCGATCCCGCTTTCTTTAGAATTGACCCGGGTATGTTCGCGATCTTTTTCCCGGACGACCTTCACATGCCATGTGTTCAGTTAGAGCGGAGCGCCCGTGTAAAGAAAGTTGTGGTCAAGGTGCATCTTCGGTAATACTCCGGTCGTTTGCGAAGGCAGGCCGAGCACAGGTTCTGTGCAGAAAAAGCATTTTCTATCATTTGAAAATATCGTCGTCGCCTAAATGACATTTATCCAATTGCAGGTTGACATGACCAGTTCAAATGACTATAATCAAATGGATGGAAAAGGGAGGCGCCCAAAATGAAAACTTTAGCGATTTCGGATTTTAAAGCTCATGCTCTCAAAATTTTGGATAGGATTGAGAAAACAAAAGAGTCGGTAATTGTGACTCGGCGCGGCAAACCGCTGGCGGAAGTTATTCCGTTTTCAACAAAAAAAATATTGCCGGGTAAATTGTCCGATGCTTTGGTTTTTGAAAAAGATATTGTATCTCCGCTTACTGAAGAAAGCTGGAATGCATGTAAATGAAATATCTGCTTGATACTCATGTCTGGATTTGGTGGAACATGCGCCCCGCAAAATTGTCATCCAAAGTTCGCTCTCTTATTTCATCGCCGAAACAATATGAGGAACTTCTTATTTCGGCTATTTCACCTTGGGAGTTCAGTAAGCTCTTGGAGAAAAAAAGAATTGGAATTTCCTGCAATCCCGAAGAATGGATAGCTGAAGCGTTAAATATGCCGAAGCTTAGGCTCGTCCCCTTAACGCCAGGTATTGCATATCATTCAACATCTTTGCCGCAGCCATTTTCCGGTGATCCTGCTGATCAAATAATTGTAGCCACGGCAAGGGAAGAGAATGCCGAGCTGTTGACCAAAGACAAAATCATTCGCAAGTACAAGCATGTCCGCAGCCTCTGGTAATCCGGTGACGAAAGAACGGCAGGAGGCTTCTTTGCTGTGCTTGATTAGATTGGTTTTTGCAGAATTAGACGGAGTTTCCGCGAAGATTTATTGTTCGAAAGTTCAAACTACTGTACTAAAGAAGAGTGAATAAAAATGAAGATAATGGATAAGAAGGAATTAATTCTTGCAAAAAAGCAATGGCTAAAGGAATTCAAAAAGAATCCTGATAATGCAAAGAAAAAAAGAAATAGTATCGATAGGAAAATTGCAAAGTTATATATTTCTTGGGTTTGTGAAAAATGTGCAAATAAAAATAGTTTAAAAGTTTATCATAAATCCAATAAATATCCACCGCGTTATATTTCCAATATTAAAATTTTATGTGACAAATGCTACAAGGATGAAATTGCAATAAAACCAATAAAGAACAAAAAAGAATTAGAAAAAGAAAAAAGCAACTGGTCAAAGAAATTAAAAAAGAATTTTAATAAATCGAGAAAGGAAAGAGTAAAAATAGATAGGAAAATTGCAATGCGATGTTTGCCATGGATATGTGAAAGATGTGGGAGTGAAAAGAATTTAGAGGTTCATCATAAATCGTGGAAGTACCCTCCTCGTGTATTATCAAATCTTCGCGTTTTATGTAAAAAGTGTCACGATGAACTACATGTGGAAGAAAATATCTTGCCGCACATTAAATATCTAAGCAGGAAATTAGAACTTAGTCGTTCTCTACCAAAGAAAAAAGTCGAATGGATAAAAAATGCGCTGAATGCATTCTATAAATTAAAGAAAGTTGACCCGAAAATTAACAAAGTTAAAAAATTGCAGGATTTGTCTTTTAGATTGGGAATTCTGTATTATGATTTAAAAAATCTTTGAAAATTGCGTACTTTTTAATAGATTTAAATTTTAAAATTACTGTCGTCGTAAAATTGACAAGGGGGCCTTTTATTTGATAAATTTACCTCTTGTGCGGCGCGGTACCCAAGTGGCTAAGGGAGAAGTCTGCAAAACTTCCATCCGTCGGTTCGAATCCGACCCGTGCCTTAAAATTGCAGCAATTCGGTATGTTTGAAATCCGCCGTTATCGCGGCGCGAGGGCGGTTAGCTCAGTTGGTTAGAGTACCACGTTGACATCGTGGGGGTCACTGGTTCGAATCCAGTACCGCCCAAATTTTTTGGCATTTAAGGCGGTAAGCAAGCCAACTGCTTGGCTTGCGTCAGGATTCGAAGACCGCAGCGATGCGCGAGTTTGCCGAAAGGCAAGGCGAGCGCCGCGAGGGGCGGCCGGCGAGAAATTTCCGTCAGGAAATTTACTTGCGGGCGAATCCAGTACCGCCCAAATTTTTGGCAGGCGGCTCCGTTGCCGCCCGGAAAAAATAATGAACGAAAATAAATATTCTCTTGAAACGCTGAGGCACTCGGCCGCTCATATCATGGCTTATGCCGTGCAGAGGCTGTACAAAAATGTTAAATTCGCGATCGGCCCGTCCATAGAAAATGGTTTTTACTATGATTTTGATCTTGACACAGCCATAAAGCCGGACGATTTCAAAAAGATTTCCGGAGAGATGCAGAAAATCATCAAAGAAAAACTGCCGTTCAGGCGTTACAGCCTGAAAAAAGCTGAAGCTCTCAAATTCTTTTCGGAAAAAGGCCAGATATACAAAAGCGAACTCATAAACGAGATCAAAGATGAGGAAGTGTCGCTGTACGAACTGGGCGATTTCACGGATCTGTGCCGCGGGCCCCATATCGAGAACTCGGGAGAGCTCAGGAATTTTCAGCTGCTCGATATCGCCGGCGCATACTGGAGGGGCTCGGAGAAAAATAAAATGCTGCAGCGTGTCTACGGGACAGCTTTTTTTACAAAAGACGATCTGATGAAATATGTAAAATTCCGTGAAGAGGCTAAAAAGCGCGACCACAGAGTCATAGGGAAACACCTTTTCAGCATACACCCCGAATCGGGCCCGGGACTTATACACTGGCATCCCGACGGCGCTCAGCTCCTTGAGATAATAGAGGGATTCTGGAAAAAAGAGCATCTGCGCAACGGCTATCAGCTGGTGCGTACTCCGCATGTGGCCAGTGAGGAGCTCTACCGTATTTCAGGACACCTGCAGAACTACTCCGATATGATGTATTCGAGCATGGACATAGAGGGCAAGCCTTACAGGGTGCGGCCCATGAACTGCCCCGGCCACATAAAAATATATTCGAGCACACTCCATTCATACAGGGATCTTCCGGTGAGACTGGCGGAGCTGGGGACGGTTTACAGATTTGAAAAAAGCGGCGTGCTCCACGGCTTGTTGAGGGTGAGGGGTTTTACCATAGATGACGCTCACATCATAGTGGCGGAAGATCAGGTCATGAAGGAAATAGAGAATGTTTTTGAGTTTGCCCTGAAATTTCTTTCGTCGTTCGGCTTTAAAGAATTCAAGGTTTATATATCAACCCGTCCGGAGCAAAAATATGTGGGTGAGCTGAAAGACTGGGCGCTGGCGGAAGAATCTCTCAAAAAAGCCGTTGAGTCAAAGAACATAGAATATGAGATGGACGAAGGCGGCGGAGCCTTTTACGGCCCCAAGATAGATATTAAGATAAAAGACGCGCTCGGCAGGCTCTGGCAGTGTTCCACCATACAGTTTGATTTCAATCTGCCGGACAGATTCTCGGTATTTTACATAGACGAAAAGGGTGAGAAGCAGACGCCTTTTATGATACACCGCGCGATTTTCGGTTCAATTGAAAGATTTGTGGGGATGCTCACCGAGCAGTATGCCGCGAATTTCCCCCTGTGGCTCGCGCCGCAGCAGCTCAGGATAGTGACAATAAGTGAAAAAAACATAGCCGCCGCGGAGGCGATGCTTGAGAAATTGGCTGATGCGGGAATTCGCGTTGCTCTTGACAGCAGGAATCTGAGCCTGAATAAAAAAATCAGGAACGCGATCATGGAGCATGTACCCTATATAGGAATAGTGGGCGACAAGGAAGCGGCTAGCGGAAAGATGGCGCTCAGAGACAGGAAGGCCGATGTCGGCTCCTTCAGCAGTGAAGAATTAATCGAAAAATTCCTTGTCGCCATTGACAATTTACAGCAGAACAAGATGGAAATTGCAAGCGCCCCGCTTGACAATTTGCAAGTATGAAACTATACTATAATTGGAAATGTTAGATATATTAGAAAAACTAAAATTGGAAGCGAAAAAAGCGTCCAGGCGCATTATTTTCCCTGAGGGGGATGATGAGCGTGTGGTTCAAGCCGCGCGTATTCTGTTGAGGGAAAAGCTTCTTGTGCCCGTGCTCGTGCGAGCGGATGATCTTCCGGGTATAGAGTGCGTCAGGCCTGAAGGTGACAGCGAAATTGACGCGCTAACGGATTCTTTTTATTCGGCCAATGAAAAAAAATATGAATCTCGAGCTCAGGCCGCGGAAACGCTTAATTCCCCGCTTTTTTACGCGGCGATGAAACTTAAAACAGGCGCTGTGGACGGTTTTGTCGGAGGAGCGTCAAGTTCTACCGCCGATACCGTGCGGGCGCTGCTGAGATGCGTGGGGCTGAAAACCGGGGCTAAAATCCTTTCAAGTTTTTTTCTTATGATCCTGAAAGACCGTAATTTTCTTTTCGCCGACTGCGCTATAATACCATCGCCGACGTCAGAGCAGCTTGCCGATATAGCTCTCCGGACGGCTCGGTCATATAAAACTTTTGTAGGCCCCGAAGCGAAAGTCGCCCTCCTGTCGTTTTCTACGCTGGGTTCGGCTAAGGCACTTTCTCCCGGTAAGGTCCGCCGTGCCTGGGAAATCCTGAAGAGCGAAAAAAGAGATTTTGAGTTCATCGGCGAAATCCAGGCTGACGCGGCGCTTGTGCCAGAGATAGCCGTTAAAAAAACCGGAGGCGAATGGAAAGGCGGGGCGAATGTCCTGATATTTCCGGATTTGAACAGCGGCAACATAGGCTATAAACTTGTAGAGCGGCTCGCCGGCGCCAGTGCCATAGGCCCTATTCTGCAGGGCCTTGCAAAACCGGGCAATGATCTTTCGCGTGGCTGCTCGGAATTTGATATAATGAACGTAGCGCTTTTGACAGCGGCGCAATGCGGAGAAAATAACTAATGGCTAAAGAAGAACAGAAACTGGGTAAGAAAAGGCTCGGCGATCTTCTGGTTGATGTGGGCATCATAAGCGCTGAACAGCTTCAGACGGTGCTGCAGGAACAGAAAGAACGCGGCGGGAAACTCGGCCAGATACTTATGGCCATGGGTTTTATAACGGAAGACGTGCTTCTGGCCTTCCTCGGAAAGCAGTGCAATGTTTCATATGTGAGCCTTAACGAATATGGAGATATTCCCGAAAGCGTTATACAGACGGTGCCTGAAACCATCGTCCGCCATCAGAAACTGATTCCTATCGCTCTCGAGGGAGGAGAGTTGACTATCGCCATGAGCGATCCAGCTAATGTTTTCGCTGTTGATGATCTGAAGATGATGACCGGCAGAAACATAAAAGTTGTGATAGCCAGCGAAGCTGAAATAAAAAATGCCATAGACAAATATTACGGAGCCAAGGGTTCCATGGCGGATATTCTGAAAGAAATGGACGCTCCCGAGGGTTCTGAAGATGATGTTGAACTGGTGAAAGAACAGGATACCGGTTCCGATATAATAGCGCTGGAAGCCCAGGGAGAAGACGCTCCCGTGATCAAGATAGTCAACTTGATCCTGGGCGGCGCCGTGACAGCGGGTGCCAGTGATATTCACATAGAACCGTTTGAAACATCGTTGCGGGTGCGATACCGCATTGACGGCGTTTTACACGAGGTGACAGCACCGCCGAAAAAACTTCAGAATGCTCTGGCTAGCCGTCTCAAGATCATGGCGAAGCTGGATATCGCCGAGCACCGCCTTCCCCAGGACGGCAGAATCAAGATAAAAGTGCAGAACAAGGGGATAGATCTGCGTGTATCGGTGCTGCCGACAGCCTTCGGCGAGAAAATCGTGATGCGTCTTCTGGATCCCGAATCGCTGAAACTCGATCTAACCCTCCTGGGCTTTGATGAAAATTCGCTAAAAATATACCAGAAAAACATAGATGTTCCTTACGGCATTGTTCTTGTTACGGGCCCTACAGGTTCCGGCAAATCGACGACTCTTTATTCCACGCTTTCCACTTTGAACAAACCGGACGTAAATATAATGACGATAGAAGATCCTGTCGAATATGTACTTGAGGGAATCAATCAGGTTCAGGCCAACAATGATATAGGCTTGACTTTTGCGGAAGGCTTGAAATCCTTTCTCCGGCAGGATCCCGATATCATAATGGTCGGTGAAATCCGTGACACGGAAACGGCTGAAATCGCCATAAACGCCGCGTTGACCGGTCACCTTGTTTTTTCCACGCTGCACACGAATGACGCCCCTGGTTCCATGACGCGTCTCAATAACATGGGCATCGAGCCCTTTCTAACGACATCAACGATAGTCATGGTGATAGCCCAGAGGCTTGTGCGGTTAATTTGTCCACGATGCAAGGAGCAGTTTGAGGTGGAATACGACAAAATAAAACATCTGGGCATCACTCCGGAAATGGTGGGGGGTAAATCAAAAGTTATGCTTTCCCGCGGCACCGGCTGTGATCTTTGTTCCAACACGGGTTACAAAGGCAGAAACGCCTGCTATGAAGTTATGGAAATCAATGATAAAATAAGAGATCTGGTGCTCGAGCGCGCTCCGACCCATCTTCTTAAGCAGATGGCCAGAGAGAACGGCATGAAGACATTGAGAGAGGCGGCGGTTTGGAAATTGCTTAACGGTGTGACGACGCTTGAAGAAGTGATGCGCGTGACTTTCACCGATACTGACTAAACGCCGCACCTTGGCCGGCGGTTAATTAAAAGGAGATATTAATGGTAGGCATTGATCAGCTTTTAAAAGAAATGATGGATAAGAAGGCGTCAGATCTTCATATCATAGACGGTTGTCCGCCCGCGATACGGCTTGACGGCGAAGTGGTGCAGATGGACTATGAGTCGCTTTCTCCCGAAGACACCCAGTCGCTCGTTTACAGTTTACTGACGGAAAAACAGAAAGCCAAATTTGAATCGGAGAGCGAGCTCGATCTCGGTTTCGGAATCAAGGGCTTGGGAAGGATAAGAATGAATGTGTACCGTCAGCGCGGGGCCGTTTGCGCGGCCATGAGGGCCATTCCCTATGATTTTATGACTTTTGAAGAGCTGGGCCTCCCGCCTCTCATTCATCAGATCGTCAAAATGCGCACCGGGCTTATCCTTGTGACGGGCCCTACGGGTTCGGGAAAATCAACGACGCTCGCCTCGATCATCAACTATTTGAATGAAAACAGGAGTTCTCATATTGTTACGATAGAGGATCCCATCGAATATGTCCATTCGCACAAAAAATGTCTTGTTTCGCAAAGGGAAGTCGGCGCCGACACCGAAACCTTCTCCGCTTCGCTGAAACATGTGATGCGTCAGGACCCTGATATTATTCTTATCGGCGAAATGCGCGACCTTGAAACGATTGAGGCGGCGCTGACCGTGGCCGAAACCGGCCATCTTGCTTTCGCGACTCTCCACACGCCGGATGCCGTGCAGTCCATAAACAGAATAATTGATGTGTTTCCTCCTCATCAGCAGCCGCAGATAAGGAGTCAGCTTTCTTTTGTGCTCCAGGCCGTGTTCTGTCAGGAGCTGCTGAAAAAACAGGGTGGCGGACGCGCGATGGTTTGCGAGGCCCTGCTTGTAACACCGGCTATCAGAAATATGATCCGCGAGGAAAAAGCGGAACAGGCGGCCACAGCCATGCAATCAGGCGGACGATTCGGCATGCAGACCAAGAATACAGCAATTTATGAAGCCTATAAAAAAAGATATATTACTAAAGAACAGGCTTTTGCTGTTACTAACGATGTTGAGGAATTGAAAAGGCTGCTCGGCAAAGGGGTGATGTAATATGATTTTCGGCTATAAAGTGCGTACAGCTAAAGGCGGAACCCTCGAAGGCACTCTTGAGGCAAATGACCAGAGAGCCGCCGTTGAAAAGCTCAGGGCTCAGCAGTATATTGTTCTTGAGATCAAAGAACAGCATGCAAACGCTTTCACGGATTTGCTTAATTCAATTAATCCGTTCAAGCCGAAAGCAAGTCCGAAAGACGTGGTGATATTTTCCAGGCAGCTCTCGGTTATGATCAACGCCGGTATTCCCATCGTTCAGGCGATGTCTATCATAGGGGATCAGATAGAAAACCCTTATTTTAAAAATGTGATAATCACCATACGCGAAGACATAGAGGGTGGCACCTCCATAGCGGACGCGCTGGAAAAATATCCCGATTGTTTTGATACGCTCTATGTCAATATGGCCCGCGCCGGTGAGCTCGGAGGCATACTGGATGTAATTCTTGACAGGCTGTCGACATATCTTGAGGCCGCGGAAAATCTTAAAGGCAAGGTGAAAGGCGCACTGTCATATCCGACAGTCGTTGTCTTTATCTGTCTGGGCGTCACGATTTTCCTTATGGTTTTTGTTGTCCCTACCTTTAAAGAAGTTTTTTCATCTTTCGGCAGCGCACTGCCGGCTCCGACTCAGATCGTTGTAGATCTAAGCGATTTTTTCATACAGAATATTCTGGCTATCATAGCCGGCATAGTCATTGTTGTCGTCGGCGTTAAGAAATTCGCGGCAAGCGAGGTGGGGAGAAAATTCCTTGAACCCCGCATGCTCAAAGCGCCGATTATAGGACCGCTCCTTATAAAAACCGCCACAGCCAAATTTACCCGCACTTTCGGAACGCTTGTTAAAAGCGGCGTGCCGATACTTTCGGCCATGGAGACCGTGGCCAAAACCGCCGGCAACTGGGCCGTTGAGGAAGCCGTGATGACGGCCCGCGAGGCCATACGCGAGGGTGAGAAAATCGCCGAACCTCTTGCCCGCTCCGGAATTTTTCCGTCAATGGTGAACCAGATGGTAAAAGTCGGCGAGGAAACCGGCAATCTTGACGTCATGCTCACAAAGATCGCCGACTTTTATGACACGGAAGTAGATGAGGCCGTTAAAGCTATGACCTCGCTTATTGAACCGCTGGTGATTGTTTTTCTCGGCGTTGTCGTTGGCGCTCTGGTGATAGCCATGTACCTGCCTATATTCAATATGGGCTCTATGGTCGGCGGCTGATAAACTTTGTTCCAGCACGCTTCGCAGGGCCGTCAGGCGGATTTGGGTTTTGATGTAAACAAAAAAATACTTATGTTTACCGGCGCCTCCGGCGGTCACATAATGCCCGCGCTGGCCTTGCGCAGATATTTTCCACTGGCTCCGATCATTGCCGTCAGGACCGTCACAACCGAGGCGCTTTTGAAAGACACGGCGAATGTTGTTTTCATACGGCCGCTGGCTCTCGGAAAAATAACTTTTGACGCTCTGAAAGATCTTTTCCGCGCGATCGTCTTCGCGTTGAAATTCAAAAGCGAACGGATTCTGTGCTTTGGGTCATATCTTAACGCTGTCGGCGTCTTCTGCGCAAAGATCGGCGGAGCCGGACTTTATTTTTTTGAACCCAATGCCGTGCCCGGGAAAGGCACGGCGCTCCTCAGTCATTTTGCCGATAAGATCTTTTATATTTTCCCGACGCGTGTGAAATACCAAAACGGTGTTTTCTGTAAATTCCCCGTCTCGGCTGTCAAATATGGCCGTGAGGAAGCACTTTCGCGCCTGGGGCTTTCTTCTGATCAGCCGCTCATTCTTATTTTCGGTGGCAGTCAGGGCAGCAGTTTTATCAATGATCTTGTCGCGGGACTGCTTTCAAAACTCAGATTCGTCCAGATAATCCATATAACGGGAGAGGCGGATTTTGTCCGCGTGAACGCCGCGTATGATGCTCATAAAGGTAAGCATCTTATTCTGCCGGCCTGTTATTATATGAGTTTACTCTACAGCGCCGCCGATGCTGTTGTATCAAGGGCCGGCGCCGGAACACTTGCGGAACTGGCTTTCTATAAAATACCCTCTTTGCTGATACCGTATCCCCTGGCGGGAGCTCATCAGGAAAAAAACGCGGAATTTTTTTCCTCGCCGCCCGCGGCGCTTATAATCACCCAGCGTGACGCTGAAGACGGCGTGGTCTTGAAGGCGATCGAGGAGCTTGTTTCAGGAAATTTCTGGAAATTAAAAGAGAATCTTGCTAAAATCAGCCTTTCCGATGACGGCGCCGACCTTGCGGAAAAATTGTCGGCGTAGAGCGGGGATTTTATATGGTCAAAAGCATAGAAGTAAAAACACATGATCAAACGGAGATGGTAGATATCACGGGCGCCGTGGCAACCGCGGTAAGATCATCCGCCGTCAAGGAAGGAACGGCTTTTGTTTTTGTGCCGCACACGACGGCCGGGGTGACGATCAACGAAAACGCGGACCCCGATGTGAAAAGGGATATCCTGTCGGAGATGAATAAGGTGATACCTTTTCACGATGATTACATGCACGCGGAAGGGAATTCAGCCGCGCATATAAAGTCATCGCTTTTCGGACCGGGCCTGACCGTTATTGTAAGCGGCGGAAAACTTCTTTTGGGAACATGGCAGAGCATATATTTCTGCGAGTTTGACGGTCCGAGAAACAGAAGATTATACGTGAAGATTCAGGAGGGATAAATGAGAAATTATAAAGTCGCGGTCGCCGGGTCCACCGGCGCGGTGGGCAGAGAGATGCTGAAGATGCTGGAAAGGCTTGATTTCCCGGTGGGTGAAATCCGTCTTCTTGCTTCGTCGCGGTCAGCGGGAAAGAAGCCCACTTTCAAAGGCAGAGAGATAACGGTTGAGGAGCTTTCACCGGAGTGGATCGTGAACAACGACCTTGATATGGTCATTATGTCTGCCGGCGGTTCCATTTCGGAGAAATACGCTCCCCTGTTCAGGGACAAAAAAATCTATGTTATAGACAATTCTTCCGCATGGCGCATGGATAAAGATGTGCCCCTTGTCGTGCCTGAAATAAATTCGGCAACTTTGTCAAAAGACAAATACATTATCGCGAATCCCAACTGCTCCACCATCCAGATGGTGCACGCTCTCGCCCCGCTGCACAGAAAAGCAGTGATCAAAAGGATAATTGCCGTCACTTTTCAGGCCGTCTCCGGAGCCGGACAGAAAGCAATAAGCGAACTGGAAAAAGAAAGCCGGCAGATCGTTGAAAGCGGCTTCGCCGAAAAAAAACTTTCCAATAAAGATTTTTCGCCTTTTCCCCGCCAGATCGCTTTTAACTGCATACCGCAGATAGATGTTTTTATGGAAAACGCTTTCACAAAAGAAGAAATGAAAATGGTGAACGAAACAAAAAAAATACTCGACCCGAGCATAGAGCTTTCCGTCACCTGCGTGAGGGTGCCGGTTTTCCGGGGCCATTCCGAGGCGGTTAACATAGAGTTTTCAAATGATATCAGCGCAGACGAGGCGAGAAAGCTTCTGGAAAAAGAACCGGGGATTAAAGTTATTGACGACACGGCTTCCCTTAAGTATCCGACGGCCATAGACGCCGACGGGGAGCTGGAGACTTTTGTCGGGAGGATACGGAAAGACGAATCCCGCCCGAACAGTTTATGGATGTGGATCGTCTCGGATAATCTTCTCAAAGGCGCCGCTCTCAATGCCGTGCAGATAGCGCAGAAACTCATTGAAATCATCTGAGTCTGTGCCAATGGTTCCCGCCGGCGGCCTCTCCCCCGTATTTTTTCTATGAGGCGCTATAAACTTTCGCTTTCTTACGACGGGAGCAGATTTCACGGGAGTCAGATACAGAATGATAAGCCGACTGTCGCGGGGAATCTCGCCGCGGCTTTGAAAAAAGTTCTCGGAGTTTCGCCGCGCGTGCTGTTCGCGTCCAGAACCGACCGCGGCGTTCATGCCAGGGAAAATGTCTGTTCTTTCGAGGCGTCTTTGAAGATGCCCGTATCCGCTCTCGTGGGCGCTCTGAATTCAAGGCTCGGAGGATATGTGAAGATCAATCGTATCAGCCGTGCCGATGATTCTTTTAATCCGCGTCACGGCTGTCTGTCAAAAACATACAGATATTATGTGAGCTGTAAGGAAAATTTTCCCTATATGCGGGATTATGTTTTTTCCGTTCCGCAAAGACTTGACCGTAAAAAAATGGAGAAGGCGGCGGCGCTTTTAACGGGAAAAAAGGATTTTCGCCGGCTGTCGTCATGCTCAGATAGAGAAAACACGATATGTCATATCCTCGATTGCAGGGTGTCAAAGGGCAGTCCTGACTTCTTTATTGAGATAGAGGGCTCTCATTTCCTCTATAAAATGGTCCGAACGGCGGCCTCTTTTATCATAGCCTGCGGTAAAGGAGAAATAGAGCCGGATGATCTCGGCGCCATTCTGGAAGGTTGCCGCAAGCGCGTAGGCCCTGCTCCGGCCGAAGGCCTTTATCTATGGCGCGTGAAATATCTGTAACAGGCGCCGCGGCTTGCGGTCTCGGTGATATTTATTACATTGACATATCGCCGTCAGCTAAGGTAAAATGCAGTTAGGATGCGCTAGGCATTTATTTATATGAAAAAATACAGGGAGGTTGTTTTATGAGAAACAAATTGTTTGCGGCCCTTGCCGTTATCAGTGTTTTCGCGGTGACATCCTGCGATAACAAAAACCTTTTCGGCAAGTTTCATAAAGCGGGCAGTTCCGCGAGCATAGAAGTTCTGCTCTCCGACGCCAACTCGGCTCTCGCCAATGACAACCCCGCCGAAGCCAAGGCAATAGCGGATAAGATCCTGGCGAAGGACCCCAACAATTCCGAAGCCCTCTATATATCGGCCGCCGCCGGCCTCAAAGTAGCCGGATTTGATGTTGCCGGAATTCTTATTTCTGTAATCGGTTCTACCGCTACGGCAGACGCTGGTTCACTCCTTGAATCTTTTGCCAATTTGGATCTTAACGCAATTTCTAAAGCAATAGATATATCGGTTCAACAGTTAAAACGGATAGCCGACGATGGTGATACTAATGGCGCAATTGCCGATGATGATATTGATGTGAATTTGAATCTCGGGATTCTCGAAATTTTAAATGCGGCAATCAATATCATAGACTTCAATGACAATTATACTATCCTGAATGATACCAGTGATGTGGTTCAGATCGATGACAATTACAAAGTGACAGTGAAAGTAGGGACAGGAACTTATAAATCTGTAAGTGAGTTAACTGACGACGAAGTGGTTCAGTTAAAAGACCTTCATGGCGACGCTTTAGCCAATAAAGTAGGCGAGAGCATCACTCAGATTGACTCGGCGGTTAATCACTTTACTGTCGCTTCCAATGGCGTGGCCGGGGGCTCGTCTATTATGGATGATCTCAAAAATACAGTCAGCAATGATTTGAAAACTGAATTTGATGATTTTTACAGCAGGCTTACTTCTACAAGCACATAGGAGACAGAATAATGAAATATATAAAAATAAAGTCAATCGCGGTTTTCTGTCTCGCGTGTTTTTTGTCATCCGATATAAACGCGGCGAGGGAAGAGGCTTTTATGATAAGGGGTATGCGCCCCCTGGCAATGGGCGGGGCGTTTACAGCTGTCTCCGACGACGCAAACGCTTTTTTCTATAACCCCGCGGGCGTGGCGGCGGCTGAGAAAACGCAACTGACGCTTCTGCAGCTAGGCCTTACCATAGGCGACGATCTGAAAAAGGGCTATGACTGGTATAAGGATAATCAGGATGATTTGGATAAGATGGATGACCTCCAGGATTCAGACCCAGACAAATATAACAGGCTGATGCGCGATGTGGCGAACACAATAAGCAAATTGCGCATCGTCGCCGCTGTGGACGCGCCGCAGTTCTCACTCCTCTCGCCTAATCATAAACTGTCTTATGGCGGCGGACTTTTCGCCCAGGCCAATGTTATAGTGAATGTGAATTCAGGGATAATAGTTCCCCTGCTGGATATCCACGCACGCGCGGATGTTGTGGCTCCGGTTGCTTTTGGTATGAAGTTCATGGATCAGAGGCTCGCCGTGGGTGTGGCGCCCAAGCTCTTGAAGCGCATCAGGATAGATGAAACGCGCCTGACTTTTCTTGAGATGGAGGATTTTGATATTACAACTCAGATGGGAAGCGGCTTCGGCGTAGATCTGGGCGTGATCTATAAACTCACGAATAAAATGAATGTCGGCGCCGCGTGGAAAGACGCTACTTTTCCTTTGCTCGCCGGAACGGAAATAACATACGGCGCGGAATGGCAGGATGCGAAATCAACTTCCACAACTCCGACGCTGATTCCCGGTTATACGGCCAGAATTCCGTCGTCGCTGAATGTCGGCGTGAGCTACAGGATGAACAAACTCCTGCTCTTTTCATTTGATATTTACGATGTCTGGCGCACGAAAAACAAAGTTGTGTGGGGCACAACTTTATGGCCCAAGATCCACGCCGGCTGCGAGCTGAATCTTTTTAATTTTCTCAGGGGCCGTGTCGGTATAAATCAGGGCTATCCGACTTTCGGCTTTGATGTTAACTTATGGCTGTTCCACATAGAATATGCCAGATGGGCCGATGAACGCGGTTTTTACGCGGGCGACTTGGCCGAATGGCAGCACAAGCTCGGAATAACGATGCGGTACTCATGGGGCGGAAAGAAAAAAGAGCCGGAGCCCGTGATAGAGGAAAAGCCGCAGGAGGAAGCAAAGGCGGAAATCCCGGAAAGCGAGAAAATAAATGTAGCCGTGACGGATTTTGAGGCGCGTGCGCCTCTTTCGCAGTCGGAAACGGCCTTTATATCCGATTTTGTGCGCGGAGACCTTGTGAAAAACGGTAGGTTCAATGTCGTTGAAAAAAACAGCATGGACAAAATCCTCGCCGAGCAGGGCTTTCAGAATTCCGGCTGTTCATCGGCGGACTGCGCGGTGGCCATGGGAAAGATACTGAATGTTAAAACCATCCTTGTCGGTTCCTGCGGCAAGCTGCTGAATAATTATGTCGTTACTCTCAACGCGGTGGAAGTGGAAAGCGGTAAGATAGTTTATTCCGACAACATATCCGTTGAGAATTCCGATGATATCAGAAGCGGCGTCTCCGGCCTTGTTACCAAATACGCAGGGTCAATAAAATAGCTCAGAATTCCTGTTAAAATTCTGCCGTTAAGGTAAAAAGGTGGCGTTGGCCTAAATACTTGTGAAACGAGAAGGCGTAATCCAGAATAAAATTATTATGCTTCACGCCTATTCCCGCCGCGGGCCGGATAAGATCCTGATAAATCAAACCGCCCCGTAACACGAGCGGCACCATGGGATATTCAACTCCGGCGGAGAACACTTTGTTTTCTTCGGAGCTTTTCTCTATATCGCCGTTAATCGTGAAGTCATCCCCCCGGTAAGCAAGACCTGCCGAAAGCGTGAAAGGAAGGGGGCTTTCCGAGATTTTTTTACCGATGTTTCTCACGCTGGCGCCGAGACTTAAATTTTCATTGATGTCTTTTATCGCTCCGGCGTCAAATGCCGCCGCCGATGAAAGATTGTTGTCAACGCTTTCGCTGATATTTTTAACCGTCAATCCCCCTGTATAATTGTCGGAGAGAAAAGCGTAAGAGAGAAATACGCTTCTTGCGTTGACGCCGAAGCTGCCTGTTTTTATACCTGTGAGCATATCTCTTCTGTCTTCATCGCTTGAAAAACTCCTCAGGCCCAGGCATAAAAAATTGTTTATTCTTTCCACGCCGTAGGAATCACTGCTCTCAACGGAAAATGTGAATTTCGCGTCATTGAGAGAGATGCTGTCAAAATACATGAGATGCGAAAACTGCAGAGCAGCGGGAGCGTCATAAAGAGCGGCGGGATTGGTCTCCACGAAATCCGCTCCGGTAAGAGCCGTCCCCCCTCCGCCGAGAGCGAGTTTACGCGCGGAAAGAGCAACGCGCATAAACGCAGCGCCGCTTTTCCCCGGAGAAACATCAAAGAAACCGGCCCAGACAGATGAAGACGCTGTTAAAAAAAGAGCGGTCAGATTTATGCTGAGAAACTTTTTAGCGTAATTCATTTTATTATCGCAAAATGCCCTTTGCTTTGTCCGATATTTGTTTCCGCAAAATAAAAATAAATCCCGGTCGCCACTTTTTCGCCGCGGCTGTTTTTTCCGTCCCAGCTGATCAACTGGCTTGACGGATAATATGACGACTGATCCAGTTTGACGACCTCCTGGCCCGTAAAATCAAAAATTCTCACAACATTCACCGATGAGGGCGCAGGACTGAAAGCGAATTTCAAGGTGACGCCGGCCGAGGTTCTTAAAGGGTTCGGAAAAACCGTTACCTTTTGAGCAAGGCTTGCAATATGAGCATTGAGGTTAGCTATGCAGTCATTGGCGTTTATCACGCCATAACCCTTTTCGTTTGTGAAAGATGGATAATCCGAGCCCGAGCGTCTGATGGCTTCGGCAACATCACCCGGACCGTAGTCCGGCCGAATGGATAAAATAATTGAAGCCAGCCCCGCGACAAAAGGCGTTGCCATTGAGGTGCCGGCTTTACTTAAATAGCCCGATGCATCCCAAATATCCCATGAATCATTTGACGCGCCTCCTGGATTTGTGTCAGGAACAGTGCTTAATATGTCCACGCCCGGAGCAAGAACGTCAAGATTCGGCCCGTAATTGCTGAATGCCGCTTTGTTCCTCGCCGAATCAGAGGCACCTACTGAAAACGCGCTGGATAGACCTGCCGGATAAGAGATATAGGGTGTGCCGTCATTTCCCGAAGCCGCGGCTATAAAAACTCCGTGTTCAAAAGCATAAGCGCAGGCAGCGGCCTCGGTCGCGGAATACGAGTCGGCACCGAGGCTGAGATTTATCACCCTCGCCCCGTGTCTGACAGCCCACAGAATCGCTTCTGCCTCATCGGCTTCATCGCCGGACCCGAAGGAATCTAAAATTTTCAAAGCCATAATCCTTGAATTTATTGAAACGCCGGCTATGCCCGTGCTGTTGTTTGTCGCGGCGGCGGCAATTCCGGACACATGAGTTCCATGGCCGTTGTCGTCGAGAGGGTCATTGTCGTTATTAACCCAGTCGTAACCGTTATAGTCGTCAATATAACCATTTTTATCATCGTCTAATCCATTGGCGGGAATTTCCCCGGCATTAATCCATATTTTTGAGGCAAGATCTTCGTGATTGTAATCCACGCCGCTGTCAATGACGGCGATTATTATGCTTGCGGATCCGGAACTGCCATCGATGCTCCAGGCCTGCGCCATCTTTATTCCGTTGTCGCCGTTTAAACCCCACTGGGAAGCGTAATTCGGATCATCAGGCGCGAAAGCTCTTCGCCGCTGGCTTTTGTAGCAGTATTCCGTTTCATCAAAGCTCTGAAAAAAATTGACAGCGTTAAGCGCATCCTGTTCGGCGGAGAATCTGATGCGCCAAACGGAGATTTCTTCCATAAGCGAAACAGCGGTCGGTGTTGAGCGGCTTACGAGATTTTTCTGTATATTTTCAGGAGTGCCTTCTTTGAATTTAAGAAGAACGCTTTCGTCGGCATAAAGAAAAGCCGCTTGTAAAAAAAACAGGGTGCCGAGAGCGGCACGGCGAAAATCAGACATTTTTCTTTTTCATGAAATAAAGCCCGGCCAGAACAAAAATCATATTTACACCCCACGCGCCTATCCAGGGGGGCAGAGCTCCCGTCTGGCCGAAAGAAAGTCCGAGCGAGTAAAGCCCCCAGTAACTGAAGCACACGACCATACTCAGTGCGATGGCGAAAATCCTCCCGAGGTGGCTGAAATAAATACCTATGGGGAAACCGAGTATTATCACAACCAGCGCCGACATCGCGGATGAAACGCGGGCCTGGAGGTCAAGCCTTTCCTGGTGAGAGGGTATTCCCGCGGCCCGGAGTTCTTTTATGTGTTTGCGTAGCCGCGCTATCCCCATTTCGCGGTAAGAAACGGTTTTTATGAGAAAATCCTCCGGTTCCTGGGCGAAATTGAAAAGCCGCGATTTGAAAGGTTCTTCTGCGATCAATTTGCCCGCATTGTCCCAGGACCTTTCAACACCGTTTCTTAATTCCCAATCCCCTTTGTAAATGAAAGTTTTGGCAAAAATATTAATGGAGCTACTTTTCCCCGTGATATCCAGATTGAAATTACTCCCGGCCCTTTTGGAGGAATCGTACAAACCTATGTAATAAAAGGATTTTCCCGCCTCTGCATTACCCGTGTGATATAGCAGATTGAAATAGCGGCCCCGCGGAGGGGGGGCGTCATGCCCTTGGATAACGACATTATAATAGCGGTAGGCCTCCTTTGAGGCCATTTTGGCCACGAACTCATCTGTTAAAAACATAATGGCCGTGATAACAATCCCGGCGGCGATGAAGGGCTTCATCAGCGTGATCATGGAGACGCCAGAAGTCTCTATCGCCGTCAGCTCATTGTGACGTTTGAGAGCTGTTATGGTCATGACAAGGGCCAGCAGTATGGACACGGGAAGCGCCTGTAAAAACCAGGCAGGGCTTTTGCAGGCGAGGAAATAGGCGATCTGTTTTGCTGAAGCGCCGTATTCTGAAAAAACGCTGAGCCGGATGATAAGACCCGAAAAAATGAAAAGGCTCATAAAACCCGCCGCGGCTATGAAAAAAGCCTTGCCGAAGCGCAGCAGCAGGTATTTTAAAAAAAGTTTCATAAAGCCAGCAGCACCCCGAGGGCGCACAGTATATTAGGTATCCATACCGCAATAGAGGACGGCAGCCACCCGCTTTCGGCCATGTGCGAACAGAGGCTGAAACTGAGATAATAAGCGCTTATCAAAAGAACCGCCGCGCCTATGCTGGATGCTTTTTTAGGCGATTTAAGTTTTATTCCCAGCAGCGCTCCCGCCATAGCGAGGAAGAGCGCCGCGCCGGCAAGAGCCGGGCGCATGTGATATTCCATTTTCAGATTATCGCCGCGTTTACCATTTTTTTCCGCGTTGTCTATTCTTTCGCGCAGTTTGGATGATTCAAGTTGAGAAATATTCTGCCCGACTTCCCCGGACTCAGGGGAATTTATAAAAAATGAATATTTGTTAAAATCCACAGTTGTCAGAAGGCTGAGGTCATCTCTGTCCCTCAGTTTCATCTGCCCGCGTTCAAGAGTCAGGCCCGCGGCTCCGTTTTCTTTTATTGTCAGGGCACCTGTTTCGGCTGTAATGGATGTGGCCGGAAAATTTTTCTCTCGGCGGTATATCCTTACATCTTTCATTTTCCGGGATGAGATTTTTTCCGCATAGAAAACATAATCTCCGATTTCGCTGAAAGCGCCTTCCTGAAAACGCAGTATATTCCTGGCGAGTATGTCCCTGACGAGAACAGTCATCGCGCGACTGCTCTTCGGCGAGAGAACGGCATTGGAATACAGCATGAAAAGGGATACTATAATGCCGGATGCCAGTACGGACCTGAGTATGATTCTCGGATTTATGCCCGATGACTGCAAGGCGAGGATCTCGGAATCCCCGGCGAGGCGGCTCACGGCGACGACCCACGACAGGACAAAAGACACTGGTATGACAAAAATGAAAGAAGACGGGATACCTGTCAGAAAAATTTTCACTATATCGGCGATGCCGGCCCCTTTTGCGACCAGGGATGCGATAAATCCCATGGCTTCATTCACGATAAAAATGCCGATGAGAATGAAAAACGCCGAAGCAAACACCGGTAAAAATTCTTTGAATAAGTAGCGTGAAAAAATGCGCATGATGGGGTCACATAATGTGGTTAGACCCCTGCTTGCCGTCACGCAGGCGGCTAGACAGGTGGACATTTGACATTGGGCCGGGTTTTGCGGGAAGATAAGCGTAATAGAGCCGGAGGTCAATGGCAACCATAATCATGTTCAGCGCGTAAAGAGCGGTGATCCAGTCAAAAGAGTATAGGATTTTGTGAATAAGACCGCAAAAATAACCGAAACAGAGAATACCCATGAAGAGCGGGCTTTTTCCGATTACGATTCCCGTGCGCAGGGTTTTCGCGATTGAGACTGGCCAGCTTATGCCAAAGCAGATGAGCATGGCGGCCTCAAATACACTCATTGCCCCGTCCCCTGTAATAAAATCCTGATTGTTTTAACATATGGTATTCTCAATAATCGTCTGATGCAGATTAGCAAGTTTTTGGCTGTTTTTGCAAGTGGGGCCAGGTCTTGACATTTGACATTACTGAGCCGATATCAAGGCCTGGCCTCGTCCACCCGTGTATATTTCCAGAAAAGTTTGGTAAAATAAACACTGGAGGTTCTTATGATTTATATGCTGCCGGCTTTTTTGGCTGTTTTGGTTTTTGTGAAATATATTTCACTGAACCCGCTCATAGGCGTGTTTCTCGGTATTTTGTTTGCCCTCGGCGTGAATCCGCGTTTTCGAGCGCGATCAAGGAAAACATTTTGGTTCTTTCACGCTGTTTACGTGATTGTTTTTTGCGCGATGATCATCCTTCTTTCCGAATATGTTTCAGGGGAGATAATCAGCGTCTGCGCGCTATGGGCAGTTTTCTCGTCGCTGTTGGGCTACCGGGAAAGTCTTTTGATGAGCCGGTCCAGTTCGTCCGATGAGAAAAAATGAATTTTTATGTGGCCCTGATTTTTTTTGTTCGCTTTTACCTCGACTTTTGTAGACAGTGAGCTCTCTAATTTTTCGGCAATTTCCCTTATCTCGGCGGATACCTGACGGCTTTTAGGGCCTGTTTTTTTTCCGGAAGATAGAAATTCTATTTCACGCACGGAGAGATGCTCGTTAATGATCCGGTGTATGATGTGTTTTCTTTTGCGCGGATCTTTTATAATCGACAGCGCCCGCGCATGCCCCTCGCTTATTTTTCCTTCCCCGAGTGCCAGCACGATGTCTTCCGGAAATTTCAGGAGTCTGAGCGTGTTAGCCACAGTGGAACGGCTTTTGCCCACTCTTTCAGCGACGGCTTCCTGCGTCAGAGAAAATTTTTTCATAAGAGCTTCAAGCCCACTGGCTTCATCAAGCGGGTTAAGATCCTCCCGCTGGAGGTTTTCTATCAGGGATATAAAAGCAGCCGATGCCTCGTCGGTGTCTTTTATTGTGACCGGCACCTTTTTGAATCCCGCTATTTTGGCGGCCCGCAGGCGTCTTTCACCGGCTATGAGTTTCCATCCCGTACCCGACGGTGAAACGACCAGTGGCTGTATGATGCCGTCCTGTTTCAGCGTTTCCGCCAGCGAAGTGATGCTGTCAGCGTTAAAACTTTTCCTGGCTTGGTGTGTGCCCGGCTGTATTTCTGAGACGCTTATCATATGTATGCGCCCTTCTTCTTTTTCGGGGATAAGAGCCTTGAGGCCTCTACCCAGCACAGCTTTTTTCATTTTTCCGACCTCCATTTACAATTTGATTTTCACCGGCCTGCAGTTGCCGGGCAGATACATGTTTATATAACTTAAAGGTTTTTTTTTGATGACGGCCAGTGCACCGGCGATGGCTCCTCTGTGGGAAACAACGAGGATCTTCTCGCCGCTGTGTTTTTTTTGCACATGAGCCAGAAAGGACTTCATGCGCTCTGTCAGTTTTTCCCATGATTCGGCCCCGGGCGGCAGGTGCTTCCATGCTTCTTTTTTCCAGTTTTTGTATTCTTCCGGATATTTTGCGCTAAGCCACTGTTCTTTTTTGCCTGACCAGCTGCCGTGCGATATCTCAAGAAGCCGTTTATCCTGCCATACGGGGAGGCCGTGCTTACCCGCTATTATCAGAGCCGTATCCAGGGATCTTGATAAAGGCGAGCTGTAAACGGCGCATATTTTTTCTTTTCGCAGCGCCGCCGCTGCACGCTGCGCCTGTTTTCTCCCTTTTGAATTGAGAGGAATGTCCTGCCTCGACTGAATGCGTTTTTCTCTGTTCCAGTCGGTTTCTCCGTGGCGCAGGAATATGATTTCAGTAGTACGGACAAGCTCGCACACGGGTTTGTAATATTTTTGAGATATTTTATAAATACTGTTTTTCGTCAGGTCATAGTAATTTTCGGAGATGGCGCTCACCCTGAGTTTTTTCACCTTCTGAGCGTAATGCAGGAATGAATGCAGCACCTCGAAGCTCATTTTGCCCAGCGCGTGCAGCGTTTGATTCCTGTGCCTTCTTTCTCCCAGGTCCGCCTGGGCGATCGCCTTTCTGCCGGCGATATGCAATATCTCAATCAGGAAAGCGACCTCGACGCCGTATCCGGAAGGTATGGACAGTTTTCTGAAAAGATCTCGTCTTATAGCGTATTCCCCCGAAAGAGGCTGTCGGATATTGGCCAGCTCCGGAAAAAAAGTGTTGAGGATGGGCCGGGCGAGAATTTCGGTCACCCTGCCGCCCTCACCCCGCTTAAACTTTCCGGAAACCATAAGAGGCCTCCTGTAAAAGGCTTTTACGAAGGAAACCTTCTTGTTTATAAGAAGGGGCCCGACAATGCCGGTTATGAAGCGGGATGTGAAATTCCTTATATCGCCGTCTATAAAGGCCAGTATGTCCCCTGTGCTGGCGAAATAACTTTTATAAAGGGCATTCCCTTTTCCTGAGAAGTTCCCTGCGGCCGGCACGATATCCGAGTCCCTTCTCACAACAGCCCCCTCACTGCGGGCAATCGCTCTTGTCATATCCGAAGATCCGCCGTCCAGCACTATGATCTCATCAACCAGAGGGTGTTTCAGAACGAGGTCCTTGCGGATCGAGCGCACAATTTTGCCTATTGTGGCGGCCTCATTGCGGGCGGGAATGATTACGCTTATCTTTAGGCCGGATTTTTTTTTGACAAGATCCGCCGCGCTGAAATCGCGCCAGCTGTAAATGTTATTTTTGCGCATTTCTTTTCTCCCGGGCCAGGAATTCGTCGCCGAGCTTCATGTAACTGGCCGCCCCGGCAGAATGTCTGTCGTATTCAAAGATATCTTTTCCGAAACTTGGGGCTTCGGCGAGCCTGACATTTCTCGGAATCACGGTGTTGAAAAGCTTTTCGCCAAAGAAATTTTTTATTTCATCGGTGATCTGGGCGGTCAGATTCAAGCGGCTGTCATACATGGTGAGAACCACCCCTTTTATGCGGAGGTGCTCATTGAAAGCGTCCCTCACATATTTGAGAGTGTTCAATAACTTGCCGAGGCCCTCAAGGGCATAGAATTCGCATTGCAGAGGTATCAGCAGGCTGTCAGAAGCGGTGAGGGCGTTAATCGTAAGAAGCCCCAGCGAGGGCGGGCAGTCAATGAATATAAAATCATAGCTGCCCTTGACCGCGGTGAGGGCTTTTTTCAAACGGTATTCCCTGTCTTCCATACCCACAAGTTCTATTTCGGCCCCCGTTAGATCCCTTGTTGAAGGCACAATGTCGGGTAAGTGATCCTTCGCCGTCACGGCGCCGGCCATAGACCCGTTAACGAGAACATCGTAAATATTTGCAGGGCTGTTTTCTACGCCCAAACCTGAGCTGCAATTGGCCTGGGGGTCGATATCGATGAGGAGGATCTTTTTTCTTCTCAGCACCAGCGCTTTAGCGAGATTGACCGAGGTTGTGGTTTTGCCCACTCCCCCTTTTTGGTTGGCAACAGCTATGATTTCACCCATTTTTCCAAACAAGCACGAAAGCCCTGCCGTAATCTCTTATACAGCCGGGTTCTTTCGCAAATTCTCCTTTCTTTAATGTCTTCTTGTAGTACATAACATAAGCTTCCGGTAAAACAAGCCGGAAGGCGTGTTTTAGGAATTTTCTGCCGAAAGCTCTTCCTACGACGACATTGTATAATTTTTTATCGCTTAGGGCAAATTCCCGCGCGTCTTTGTGCACTATCCGCAGGCCGTCGAGTTTCAGCGTTTCTTTGATCCTGCTCAAAAAATCCGCTTTTTTCCCGTTTGATTCGACCAGGTCGACCTGCGTTTCGGGCATCACTATTTTAAGGATGATGCCGGGGATGCCGGCGCCGGAACCTATATCGCAAAGAGTTAAGGGGGTTCGGTCAGGCAGCATCTCGGCTATGGTGTCGGCAAAAATGACGGAGCTTTCCACGGCCTCTTCCCACAGATGTTCATCATCAAAGGAAGTGAGGTTGAAACGCTGGTTCCATTCTTTAAGCGTCTCTAAATAAATTTTTAGCTTTTCCGCCGCTACCGGTTGAATCGGAAATTGATTATTTCTTAGGAGCGTTAGCATTTTTTGAAAAAAGCCTTCCGGGAAAAGTCCTGATTTTCGCCCGCGAAACAGCGGTACGGAGTTCTTGCAGGCTCTCTTGGGCCGCGATCCGGCCTTTTTCTATACAATAGTCCATTTTTTGAAAATCAGCCCAGTGGATGTCGTGCGTGTCCGGTTTTATGATAAAATCCGCCTGCTCTATCTGCATGTCGGAAAGCTTATAAGAAGAAATTGCATCGCTGCGGGAGAGAATTGCCAGGCCCTGGTCAAAGCGGGCGATTGTTTTTCGCCGGGGCCGCGCATCGCAGGCTATAACAAAATCACAGCAGGATTTGAGTACGGAGACGGGAACGGAATTGACCGAGCCGCCATCAAGATAGTACGAGCCGTCGATTTTAACGGGAGGAAAGATGCCCGGGATTGAAGAAGACGCAAGAACGGATGTCTTAAGCTTGCCGCTGCAGAAAACCTTCTCGTCTCCCAGCCCTATATCCGTGGCCACTGAGTAAAAAGGTATCTTTAATTCCTCAAAGGTTTCCGGCAGCTGAAGTTCGCTGAATATGTCTGCCGCCTGATCGCCGCTGATAATAGAAGGGCCGGTCACAGCCCTGTTCATTATAAAGAATTGTTTTGCCGCAGACAGAATTTTTCCGAAAGGTCGCGATGAAACTTTTTGCGAAAAGTACGCGGCGGCTTCTTTAACAGGCGCACTGCTTATAAATTTCGCAAGTTTTTTCTCAACCGCTCTTCCGTTTGTCTCAGCGGCATACAGCGCGCCGATCACCGCGCCCATGCTTGTGCCGGATACGGCATCAGCAGGCAACCCGCTTTTACCGATAATTTCCAGTATCCCTATGTGGGCCAGTCCCCTGGCGCCGCCGCCCCCCAGGGCAATTCCCAATTTAAATTTTTTCATAAGCAATGCTCCTTTCTGCGCATTGTTTCATGTGAAACAATCCAAACCTGTCTTGTTACAGAAGATGGACAGGGGCGCATAATGCTATTATGGTAGAAAATTTTTGGCCCAAAAACAATTGTTAGCCCCCGCTTTAATTGTTTACCGGACGGAGCTATACCTTGTCGGCAATTGTATAATACAAAGATTCCTAATTATTCCAATTAAATCGCAGGAATGGGAACTTTTTATTCTTCTTCCGGCTCGTCTGATTCATCAAACTCATCGCCCGAGTCGTCAGTTTTTGATTCTTTAACGGCCGCGGATTTCTTAGAATCTTTTTTTGAACCCGCACAAATGAACCGCTCGCTTTTAATCAGAATATTAATATTTTTCTTCCATGCGCCTTTTGCCGTGGCGAAGGCGTAACTGGTTTTTCCGCTTTTTGTCTCGTAAGAGATATCTTTCAGGCCGTCGATTGAGGAAAAAGGCCTGTTGTCAACTATACGCTGAGCGTTTACTTTTGATATCCCGGGCAGTGCCGTCAATTCTGCAACAGTCGCGCTGTTTATATCCCGGGGTTTCGGAAACAGGTGCTTGTAGAGCGCGTTCTGGTCGACAACGCCGACGCCGCCGCTGACGGTGAAAATATCGGCGTCTATAAGGAGTTTCATGGATTTTGACCATGCCCCTTTTTTCGTGGCGAAGTCATAGCTCATTTTTCCGCTTTTGGTTTCATGGCTTATTTCTTTCAGATCGTCAAGAGATTTAATTTTTCCTTTTTCGTCGCGGTAGGCGATAAGAGCCTTTGCTTTAGACGAAGAAATGCCCGGTATTTTCTTTAAATCATACTCGTTGACTTCATTCAGATTGATTTTTTCAAAGCCTGATTTTACCGCGGACTTGGACACTTTTTTCGTTTTTGCCGCGATGTCAGACGGAAAAGTCAGCGCAATAGCGCAAAATGTTGCCAGAATAACTCGTTTCATACAATGTACCTCCTAAATAGGGTTCTCAAGTGCCTTTCACGAAACTAATTCTCCGACGACAAAATTCGCATCAAAAATATTTTTGCCCTCCTGTCGATTTTCTCGTCGATAAAATACTCGTTTAACTTCACGTTTAGTCCGTTTTACCCCGTTTTTAACCCCTGTTTTAGGGGGAGGAGGGCAATTTTCACATCTTTTTTGTTTCGTGAAACCCTCCGGTTTTCCTAAATTTTCTCGTCTCAGCGTTTTTACCTCCACCCCTCTTTTCACTTTCTCCGATGCGTGTTCTTTTATGTATACTTTCACGAAACTCGAACAGGAGGTATTTATCATGTTCCAGCCATACATTTTGTTGCCTGATAGTCGGCTTAAAAAATTCGAATTCATCCTTTCGCTTCTGCCGGATATTCCCTTATTCCATTCTTCCGGCAGAAACCCGTATCCACCTTCATCTGTCGTCAAAGCGCTTGTCCTTAAAAATCTCTTTGCCTTATCTAATTTATCCGACCTCGTAAGATTTTTATATGACTTCCCCATCTTAAGACAAATTTGCTCCTTCGATTCTTTTCAAACTTCTCTCCCCGTCGAACGTTTCTCTCATTTTCTCAAATCTTTTCCCAATTCCATCCTCCAAACCTGCAGAATAAATCTCGTCCATCAACTAATCTCATATGACCAAATCTCAGGAGAACTTATTTCTGCCGACTCCTGCCCGGTTATTTCCCCCGTCAAAGAAAACAATCCCAAAACTACCGTCAAAGATCGCTTTAATAAATATAAATCCTGCACAGGAGACCCTGACGCAAAACTCGGTATTACTGTTTCTTTTCTTAAATCAAAAAAATCCATTTCTTTTTTCTGGGGTTACCGCAATCATATTATCAACGACGCTTTGTCTGAACTTCCCATCGACGAAATTACAAAACCCGCCAATATTCATGACTCCCAATTTCTCATACCCCAACTTAAACTTATTTCTTCCACTTTCAATTTGAAAACCCGCGCTGTTCTCGCCGATTCCGCTTACGACTCCTCTCACATCCTCACCTTTATCGTCAATGAATTTCACTCTTCTCCTGTCATCGCCCGCAATCCGAGAAATTCTGCTTCGGCTTCTTCTTTTTCTCTCTCTTCGAATGGTATCCCTATCTGTCTCGCCGGTTTTGAAATGGTTTCCAAAGGCATCTTCTTTGACAAATCCCAGAATAGAAAACGGCATAAATTTATCTGCCCTATCAAAGGAGCCAAAAAGTTTGCCAGAAAGCATCCTTTCTGCCCGTGGAATCATCCTAAGTTTTTCTCTAACCGCTTCGGATGCTCCACTTATATTCGGCTTGATATAGATAACTCTATCCGAAAGTCCATTAATTATGGCTCGCAACTTTTTAAGAAGATTTATTCTCATCGCACTTCTTCTGAAAGAATCTTTTCCCGTTTGCTTTCCCTCTCTATGCAAAAACCTTCCGTTAAGGGACTCAATGCCATTTCCAATATTTGCACCATTGCTCATATTACTGTTCTTCTTGTCGCTCTTGCCGCCGTTAAATCCGGCAACTCCGATAAAATCCGCTTTGTAAAAAAACTCATTCCTAATCTTTAGCTCCTTTCCATCTTTTAGTATCTATTATCATCTATTTTATACCCATCCTTGCTTCTCTCGTCGAGAAATTATTTCTGACTTTTTTCTCCTCGTCGAGAACTATTTTTTACCCCCCGTTTCGTGAACGGCTAAGGGTTCTCAATAAAACTGTGAACAGAACAACCATTTAATGTATCACATAAGTTTATCCTGTGTCAAACCGTTGTTCAACATGCTGAAGTTTTGCCATAAGGATTTTTTGATAAAAAAACGCCGTTCACTTTTTGCCGCGAATTAAATCGTATTCATGTCTAAATTTATCAGGATTGGTATT
>PHAM01000079.1 GCA_002841685.1 Elusimicrobia bacterium HGW-Elusimicrobia-2
ATTTAAAAAATTTGCAGTTCAGGTGCCTTTCAATTTGCTATAAAAATTGTAAATTGCTACGATTTGGCTGGCGAAAGTAGAGAATCGCTCAATTTAGGTTCTTAATACATTTTACAAAAGAATCCCTGTTTTGTTAATAACGTACGTTGCTGTCACAATCAGGCAGGTTTCCGAGGACTATACTGAAGTTTTCTGTTTTTCCAAGAACGTCTAAATGATTTTATTAATGATTACTTCTTCCAATGTATGTCCAATATGTTTCAAATAGACTTTGTTCTGAATATTAGAAAACAAATTCATTAATTTCAAAAGTAATCAAAGAGGTTCTGACTTGGCAAAAGAAATAACCGCTCAATTTATTGAGCTTTTTTCCCGATAAATCCGACAACTGCAATTCAATACTTAAGCACCTTGCGCGCCATTTGATGGAGTTCGGGATTCGCCAGAGCCGTGATTTTCTTTTTTACAACTCTGGAAAAATACTCCCTCTCTGTTTTGCTTAATTTTTCCCCGTTCAGCTTCTTCGCGAATAGTTCCTTCTGTTTCGGTGAAAATATCTGGGATTGAGCATATTCCAAAGACAGCCTCTCATATTTTTGCCGCGAATCAACTGCCTTCGAATCACTTTCGCTCAGATAATTATTGAATATTTCCTCTATCCGCTCCGGATTCAGGCGATACGTTCCCGCGGTTACAAAATCCCGCTTATCTTTGAAGCCCTTATAAAAAGAGTTGAGGCGGTTTAAATCTTTCTTAGTCCGGCTGACATCGGCTTTCCCGGGCCAGGGGCATTTTATTTTCAGGCGTTTATACAACGCCATGGAAAGCAGCGCCAGATCTTTCAAAAGCGCCCTGTCCTCATTCTTCCGCAACATTTTGCTCACACGCACATAATTAAACAAGCCCTTCGCGGCGGCGTTAAACAACATTACCGGAAATCCTTCCAATAATCTTATTTCACGGCTGAGTATCACTTCCGCAAGGACTTTGTTTGCATTGGGGGCTTCTTCCGGCGCCAGCACGGCAAAACCCAAATCCCTGACTTTCTCCAGCAGATTTTTATTCGTCATAAATCCCCTTTTTCCTCACCATCGCCAGAAAATGCGCCATACACCTGTTCACTTTATCCTCCGACACATCATACAGCGCCGTTTCTTTGAACCTGCTCTCCAAGCGGCCCATATTGATCTCATCTTTTTTCGCTTTAACCAGCGCAAGACAGTCTTCCATATCAACCTGCGCGCCCCTGAACAGTTTGCTGATAATGAGATCATAATAATTCAGCGCCCCCAAATATATGTGCGAGAATTCCTTTAAAAGAATGTGATTGCCCTCTTTGAGCGGCGATTCCAGAAGTTCGGTTGTGTGGATCTGTTTTCCTCTGAACAGATCAAATATGAAACCGTCATCTTTTTTCCAGCCGGGCCCTCTGTCCGGCCTATACCCTATATCCCGCAGCACATCAATCAAATACGCGTGCTCCTTTTCCTCCGGGACAATCAGATCGATGTCTTTCGTCGAGAACTTGATTCCCAGAAGAGTCATCGCGGTACCGCCGCAGGCGATTAAATGGACGGGCCTGTTCAAAAAATCATTCCAGCCCGCGAGCGTTTCCAGAAGCCCCTGTTTATTTATTCTATTTTGCATAATTTTATACAATTAATTGTATTTTTACATACAATTGCTTGCTCATATTTATACAATTTTGTTCGTTATTTGTCAATTATTTCGATGAGCTTTACGGACTCGCCGGCGCCGTGGACAATGCTGATTTCAGATTTCGCGACGCCGAAATGTTCCGACAATATTTCCATGAGACGCTTATTGGCCTTACCCTTCTGAGGCAGAGCGTCCACTTTCACGCAGAGCATCCCGTCGGCGCGCTTACTAACCGACGCCGTTTTACTGAAGGCTGTGACTTTAACTTTTATCTTCATAGTTTAGGCGCCATTATTACTTCCCCGATAAAATGATGGGAAGTTTTTTTAGGATATTATCAAAAGAATAAATTTGTATCCGGCCTTCCCGCGCGTAACGGTTCCCTCCGTAAACAAAATATGCTTTTGCCGACGGATAATCCTTGAGAAAAGATTTCAATCCGCTTAACATGGATTTTGCTATTCTCCGCGTGCGCTTAATCTCAAAGGCGTATATTCCTTTTTTCCCGTACATTACAAAATCCACTTCCCTATTATTTGATGTTCTCCAGTAAAATATTTTATAACCTAAATTCAGATATTCGTTAATTGCCCGAAGCTCCTGATAAAATAAACTTTCAAAAGCAATTCCCTCCGCCTGTTCAGGCATATCCAGAGGGCCCATCGGTCTTAACGTGCGGTAAACTCCAACGTCAAAGAAGTAGAATTTAGGATGATTGACCAGCCGCCGTTTCGCTCGTCTGATAAAAACAGGCAGACGCCCTGCGATAAGAAGGTCTTCCAATATCGTAAAATAATTTTCAACCACTTTCCTCTCAACAGCGCAATCCCGCGCAACAGAAGTAATATTTAAAACTGACCCTTGAGAAAAACTCGCTGCTTCTAAAAAGCGGGCAAACCGGCTCAGGTTTCTGGTTAATCCTTCCTGAAAAACTTCTTCTTCCAGATATGTTTTTATATAGCTTTCCAGATACCTTCCGGAATCTGCCTCGGTATAGACACAGGGCAGTTGTCCATATTTAAGAGAATGCTGTAGATTGAAATCCCTGCCCAGTTCGACGGAAGTTAACGGGTACATGTGATAGGTGAGAGCTCGCCCGCCCAGCAAATTTATGCCTTTTTTCCTTAGTTTCCTGGGGCTTGAACCCGTAAGAACAAACTTGTATCTGCAGTTTTCGATAAGTCGGTGCACTTCATTCAGTAGTTCGGGAATCCTCTGAATTTCGTCAACAACCACCCATCCTTTCCATTTTTCAGGTATAAATGTTTTCAATCTCTGGGGGTTTGCCAAAAGATCATTGAATAGTTCTGCTTCAAGCAGATCTAAATAGACTGCGTCAGGGAAAATGCTTTTTACCCAGGTTGTCTTTCCTGTCCCGCGCGGGCCGAATAAAAAGAAACTTTTTCCTTTTGGCGGCTTTATTAATCTGGAATACATAGTTCCATTTTACATATATTTATGGAATTGTCAACTCCATTCTACATATTCCTTTTTCAGCGGCGCATTTTTTTTAACGCAAGCTCCAAATCTTTTCTATGAATTATTCTGCCAATAATTATTTTATTGCTCATCATACTAAAAAGCACCCTGTAATCCTGAACTTTTAATTCATATTTAGCGGGCTTGAACAGCCTTCTAATCTTTTTAATTCTGTAGCCGTCGGGAAAAGGGTTTTTCTCAAGAAATAATATTTCTTTGAATATAACGCGCGCAATCTTTTCTGATATTTTATTGAGATCTTTTTCCGCACGCGGCGTACTGAAAACCTTAAACATTTATCTTTTTTTCTTTAAGATATTTACGGAAATTTCTGTATTGGCCTTTTTCTATATCTTTATCAATCTCATCCAGCATTTTTTGAAACTTCGGCGAGTGCGTCAGGATATATTCTTCAAGCGTATCTTCATCAATGCGGGAAAGAATAGCTTTTGGTTTCCCTCTGAAAGTTATAATCACATCACTTCCCTGTTCCGTAAAAGCAATAATATCAGGTGTCCTTACTTTAAGATCCCGCATGTTCGCGTATTTAATCATAGCAAGCCTCCTTTGTAGCTCAAAAAAGCTACAACAATAGTTTAATGTTATTCAACTCACTTGTCAAGCGCATATCTAAAATTTTGCTTACATAATCGTGATTATCAGTCAGAGGGCTAACTCAATGCGTAGCGCAGTTGCAATATTGGCCATACTTTCGCTGTTAAGTTTTCCTATTTTTTTACCAAGATCACTTTTATAAATAGTAAAAATAGAGTCAGCTTGAAACTTCGTAAATTTCGGCAGTCCCTCTCCATGAAAGAGAACCTCGACAGGATAAACAGCATCTATATTTTTTGTTGTTCCGGAAATGACTACAACATTGCCACCCCTACACGGTAACAGAAGTTCGTGCTATGCAGTTACTCAATTTATCCACCCTAACGGGTATAATATTTCTTTTTTAATGTGGCAACTCTACCCTGTCGGGCTTATTTTATACATTATCATCGCAAACTATACCCGAAAAGGTATAGTTTATAATAAAAAACTTGACATTGCGCCCGGAAGGGTCTATACTATTGCCGAGGCATGAAGATGAATAATATAGGCAAACATATCAAAGAATTAAGAAAAAAATTCCACCTTACGCAGGTGGAATTATCTGAGCGCGCGGGAGTTGGCTTGCGATTTATCAGGGAACTGGAAAACGGCAAGACGACCGTACAGCTTGATAAGGTTGATCAAGTCTTACGGTTTTTCGGTTACCACATTGATATCACAAAAGATGAAAACAAATTATAGAAAAGCAACCGTATATTCAAACGGTCAAAAAGCCGGCATTATAGAAGAAACCGCTCACGGTTATAAATTCACATACGAAAAAGATTTCATTGAAAAAAATACGCCGATTGCTGTTTCACTGCCTCTGCAGATAGATGCCTATGAAAGCGGCGCGCTCTTCCCTTTTTTTCAGGGGCTGCTTCCAGAAGGATGGTATCTTGAAATGGTCGCGTCCACATTGAAAATAGACAGAGAAGATGATTACGGACTTCTTCTGGCCACCTGTAAAGAAACCATCGGCGCAATATCCATAGAGGAAATATTATGAACAGATGTTTTTCGTGCGGAAATATAATATCTGAAAATTTAATCTTTCATCAAAAATGCCTGAAAGGCCTTTTTGGCGTTAGCTATATTCCGCGGATAGACCTGTCTTTAAATGAATTAACAATAAAAGCTCAGGAGATGGCGGGCAAGTTATCAATATCGGGGGTTCAGGCAAAACTTTCAATAAAACTGGATAAAAAGTCAAAAAAATTAATATCCGTCGGCGCGGGCGGAGAATATATTCTAAAACCGCAAACAGGAATATATGAACAGTTACCTGAAAATGAAAATCTGTGTATGGCGATTGCCGGACAAATCGGGTTGGATATTCCCCCGCACGCATTAATAAAATTAAAGGACGGCAGTTCAGCCTTCATTATAAAAAGATTTGACCGCAAAAACGGCGGCAAAATCAATCAGGAAGATTTTTGCCAGGTTCTGGGAAAATCAAAAAGAGACAAATATACGGGTTCGCTTGAGCAGATAGCAAATAAATTAAATGAAATATCTGAAATCCCGGGACTGGATATTCAGCGCGTTTATGAAAGAGCTTTATTTTTTTTCATAATCGGAAATGGAGACGCTCATTTAAAGAATTACTCCATCAATTATACAGATATGCGCACTGTACGTCTGTCGCCCGCTTATGATATTGTATCTTCTAAATTATTAATTCAGGGGGAAGAAGACTGCGCGATAACAATAAACGGTAAAAAAAACAATTTAGGGCTTAGGGATTTTTTTAATTTCTCTGAAAAATATAACATCCCTCAAAAAATAACCCGCAATCTTCTTGATAAAAAACAACTAATTCTTGACTCCATAAAAGATTCACAATTAAATTCGGGTTTTAGAAAAAAATTAACCGCTATCGTCTTAGAAAGATTTTCAAGATTGACGGAATAGGGCTATACTCCTAAAGAGGAAATATTTTTTTGAACAATTCTAAGTATTGCCCGGGCGCCACATCCTGGGGCCTGGCATTGGATTCAATCTTTAAATATTCCAGCAGCGCCGCTCCTGTTTTAGGTTATTTTTTTCTGAATATTGAAGCAATTATCTTTAAGATTGATTTCTTTTTTTTGCACGATTTCTTTTTTGTTCAATAATATTAAAATTATTTGTAGAATCTGCTACAAATTTATAGCCACACTTAGGGCACTTAACAGTAGTCCATGATTTATCCTTTGGAATTCTTAGTTTAGTTCCATCGTTACGACAAACAACAATTCTATAGATATTTGTGTCCGGTGTTATAAATGGTTCACCTATTTTTGCGATATAACATTTCAATTTCGTCATAGATTCTTTATATTTAACAGCTTCCATTGAATATCTGTCTATTTCGGATATTATGTTTTTTATTGTTTGTTTTAATTTCAATATTTTTAGATAGTTAAGACATGGATCATACTCTTTCTCGTCTTCCATTATTTTTGCTTGAGTTATCAAATTTCTAATTCTTCTATGCTTTTTTGATAAAAAGTCTTCCACAATATTTAAGCTCGCATTTTTAACAAAAGTGATATTTTTGTCAATTTCAAATAATATTTCTTGAGTGCCTCGAACGGAAATACTCATTTCTTTAAATAATTCATTTCTTTCCTCTTGATGCAACGATTCGTCAAAATAATATGCATATTCGAGCCTGTTGCACAAACAAATTTTTCAGCAACCGTGGGAATAGGAAGGGACATCGTGACCCCCCTGGGAAGAAATATAGGTTTATCAGGTTGATTTGTTTTGGGGAAGAATATGAAAAGAAGATAAGGATT
>PHAM01000005.1 GCA_002841685.1 Elusimicrobia bacterium HGW-Elusimicrobia-2
ATCTCCGATCGAGCAGTGATCAAAATGGGCGTGCGTTATAAGGATGATATCGGCTTTTTTCGCGGAATCCGTGATCATGTAAGGGTCAATATAAAGAACATTGATATCGCTTTTCTGCCTGTGGGCGGTACCTACACGATGGATGCGGAGGAAGCCGCGTCCGCGGCCCTGGTGATATCGCCGAAAATCGCCGTACCCATGCATTACGGCTCGGTTGTGGGCTCTTTCGCGGACGCCGGGAAATTCGCGTCTCTTCTCAAAGGCAAAATCAAAACTGTTATAATGGGGACGGTTCCCATTGACCGTCATTGACAATATGCCGCCATCCGCTTCTTTGTCGCTGACCCCTCTTATTCTTGCGGCGGGGTTTTCGTCGCGAATGAAAAACAGTAATAGGAACCGTCCCCATTACCCTAAGGCTCTGCTGGAAATAAGGCCGGGTGTCACATTTTTAGAGGAGATTTACCGCAAAGTTTCGGTTTTTTCAGATAGGGTGATAGTTGTCCTCGGCTCCGATAAAGACGAGATCCTCGCTCGCGTAAATATTCCGCGCTCTGAAATAGTCTATAATGCTGATTTTGAAAAAGGCATGTTCTCCTCAGTGAAGGAGGGGCTTTCAAGGCTATCCCGCGGAAAGGCTTTTATGATCAATCCGGTGGATTGCCCTGGCGTTAGACAAAGCACTTACGAAGGGCTCATCCGGCAATGGGAAAAATCTCCGGAGAAGATACACATTCCTTCTTTTGAGGGAAGAAGAGGCCATCCCGCGATCTATCCCGCGGGCCTGGTGGGAGATATCCTTTCCAGTCCTGATGAGCTCGGCGGCGGGCTCAAGTTTTTTCTTGAAAAAGAAAAAGATCTGATTTTACACTTTGACACGGATGATAAAGGTGTTATAATAGATGTTGATACGTTCACGGATTATGAAAAACTCGCGGACGCTTTGGAAGAGAGAAAAAAATGATTGATATAGATAAAATGGAAGCCATCTCCGAGGCAGGCCTGCCTGCTGTTATAGCGACGATAATAAAGAGCGCGGGCTCGGTGCCTCGCGGGCCCGGAGCTTCCATGGTGATTTTTTCCGACGGTACCACAAGAGGCACGGTTGGCGGCGGGGCGCTTGAGAAAATGGTGGAGAAAGAAGCGGCGCTCGCTATTCAGAAAGGCGCCTCGCGAAGTGTTTTGTTTAATCTTGGCGGATCAAAAATGAAACACCGCGTTGACACGGGAATGATATGCGGCGGCGAAACCGAAGTTTTCCTGGATATATATAAACCGCCGGTCAGGCTGTTTATATGCGGAGCGGGTCATATAGGAAAGGTGCTGGTGAAGATGGCCGCGATAATGAAATGGGACTGCGAGCTTATCGACAGCAGAAAGGAATATATTAAAAACAGCCCCGCAAAGAAAGCTCTGTTTGTTTCCTCGTATAAAAAAGCATTTGATAAGAAAAAAATAGGCTCTGATACGGCGGTCATCGTCGTTACGCATGGCCATACGGGTGACGCGGATTGTCTTGCCGGGGCGCTGAAAACAAAAGCGTTTTACATAGGCATGATAGGCAGCCGCGTCAAAGTGCCGGCGACTTTTGCAAAACTGCGTAAAGCGGGCACAAACATTGACAGCAGGGTTTACGCGCCCGTGGGCATGGACCTGGGGGGAGAGAGTCCGGAAGAAATAGCTTTGTGCATAGCGGCTGAGATAATGAAAGTGCGAAATAATACTTTAGGCGGCCATCTGAGGATACCGCCGGGGAGGAAATAAAAATGAGGGTTTATCTGATAGCGGAAAAATTTAAGGTGAGCGTGTCCTATATTCTTCATGCGGCTAAAAAACTCGGGATGCGGAAAAAATACGCCATATCAAATCTGAGTGAGGCTCAGGAGGAAAAGATCAGGGCGTTAATAAAGAAAAGCAGCAAAAAAACCGCTAAAAAAAAGATAATTAGCGGCCTGAACAACAAGGACAGGAAAGCGACTTCCCCCGTCAAAAAACCTCCGGAACAACCCGTCCAAAAGAAAGTGTTCATAGACATGGGCCCGGCCATCCCGGCCAAATACAATGATGAAACTCTCGTTATAATGCCCCGCGATCCCTCGTGCATGTTCGCTTACTGGGAGATCAGCCGCAGGATATACGGGCCTCTTGTTTTAAGGGTTTACGAACTGGATAAATCCGGCGACAGATATTATTTCAACACCGATGTGAAAGGCCTCATAAACAACTGGTATGTAAAGGTGCCGCACCCCGGAAGGAAGTACAGGGCTGAGATAGGCTATATGAACAACGGCGTTTTTACCTGTATTCTCTCATCAAATGTCATAGACGTGCCCAGTTCTTCCATTTCCGAGGAAGCGGATGAAAACTGGATGATAGTCAAAGAAGACCTGAAAGAGATCATCAAAGACAGCGGCCTGGATAAAGAATCCCGAAGCAGTCTGAGACAGGCGCAGTCAAACACGAGGATACTTTTCGAAATACTTAAACAAGGCAGGGTCGCCGGAAGCTCTTCATCGCTAATAAAGAAAAATTAAATGCTCAAGGGCTATCTCTGTATTGTTCTTCACGCGCACCTTCCTTTTGTACGGCATCCGGAATGCCCCGATTTTCTTGAGGAAGACTGGTTTTATGAAGCCGTAACGGAAACATATATCCCGCTGCTCCTGGTTATGGAGCGGCTCGAAAAGGAAGGCGTTGATTTCCGTCTGACAATGTCGGTGACGCCTCCTCTGGCAAACATGCTCTCCGACGGTCTTTTGATGGAGAGGTATTCTAACTATCTCAAAAATCTGGAAACCCTGATCGAAAAAGAGGCGAAGCGCGCCGTTAAGGCGCCGGCCATAAAACCGGCGGTTGAGATGTACAGGCAGCGTTTCCGCGACTGCCGGAGAATGATAAACAAGCACAGCGGCAATCTGATAAAAGCTTTCAAATATTTTCAGGACAAAGGTGTTCTTGAGATAATAACATGCACCGGCACCCACGGTTTTCTTCCGCTTATGAGCGAGAAGAAAGACCGTCAGGCGCAGGTGAGGGCGGCTGTGGCCGATTACCGCGAGAAATTCGGAAAATCTCCCAGGGGAATATGGCTGGCGGAGTGCGGCTATACATCCGGCGTGGATGAGATCCTCGCTGAAAACGGCATCAGGTATTTTTTTACGGACACGCACGGCATACTTTACGGCCGTCCGAGGCCGAAATACGCCGTTTACGCCCCCGTTTACTGTCCGTCGGGCGTGGGCGTCTTCGCCAGAGATGTGGAGTCCTCAATGCAGGTGTGGAGCTCCGAATGCGGTTATCCCGGCGACAGCAGATACAGGGAATTTTACAGGGACATAGGCCACGATCTTCCCGAGGCTTATATAGGAGAGCATCTGCATCAGGACAGGGTGAGAAGGAATATCGGGATCAAATATTACCGCATAACAGGCAAAGTGGCGCTGAACAAAAAAGATTTTTACGACCCCGCCGCGGCGCGCCAGGCCGCCGATGAGCATGCGGGCCATTTTCTTTTCTGCAGGACAGCCCAGTGCGAGCACCTCTCTTCGGTTCTCGGGAAAACGCCGCTCATCGTCTCGCCCTATGACGCCGAGCTCTACGGGCACTGGTGGTTTGAGGGGCCGGAATTCATATACCGCCTTTTTAAAAGACTTTCCGGCCAATCCATCATAGAGCCCGTCACACCGTCAGGATATTTAAAGAAGCATCCCGGCCTCCAGATCCTCAGCCCCACGCCGTCAAGCTGGGGCGACAAGGGCTACAATGAGGTCTGGCTGAACGCTTCAAACGACTGGATATACAGGCATCTGCACCATGCCGCGCGGAAGATGATCTGTCAGGCGGAGAAAAATAAAAACGCTTCCGGCATCAGAAAGCTCGCGCTGAATCAGATGGCGAGGGAGCTTCTTCTGGCCGAGTCCAGCGACTGGGCCTTTATAATGACGACGGGAACGATGGTGCCCTACGCGCACAAAAGAACCAAGGTGCATCTTAAGAATTTTATTGAACTGGAAAAAATGCTTGAAAGTAATAATATTAACGGGGATTTCCTGAAAACCTGCGAAGAGAGGAATAATATTTTCCCTAATATCGATTTCAGGATCTATACCTGAAGGAGAAATGGATGGCTGAACGGTATGTGATAGTGCACGGGCATTTTTATCAGCCCCCCCGCGCGAACCCGTGGCTCGGTAATGTTCTGAGGCAGGAGTCGGCCGAGCCTTATCACGACTGGAACGAAAGGATATTCCACGAATGCTATCTCCCAAATTCTGGAGCGCGCATACAGAACGATAACGGTTTTACCATTGACATGGTGAACAATTTTGAGCTCATGTCTTTCAATTTCGGCCCCACATTGGCGGAGTGGTTCAGGAGCAGGCATCCCGACACATGGAATCTTGTAAAGAAGGGCGATGAGCGAGCGCTGGAACTGCTCGGCCACGGTAACGCCATCGCCTGCGCTTTCAGCCACGGCATTCTCCCCCTGAGCCCGGATTTTATAAGAAAAACGGATATCCTCTGGGGGCTGAAATCTTTTGAAAATGATTTCGGCAGGCCCGCCGAAGCGATATGGCTTCCTGAAACCGCGGTAAACGACGCTGTGATAGATGAACTGATAAGCATGGGCCTAAAATATGTTCTTCTCGTCGCCACTCAGATAGAATCGACTCACCCCGTCGATATCAAACATAAAAGGGATGTATCCGAGAGAAATATAGATCCGAGGTACCCGTACAGGATCACGAACAGGAAAGGGAGCATAAATGTCTTTGTGGCCCATCATGAGATATCGCAGGATGTGTCCTTCAATCATCTTCTGTCGGACAGCCGCACGGCGGCGGACAGGATAGAGGGCGCTTTTTCCGCGCGCACCCATCACGACCAGGTTATCACCATTCTTTGCGACGGCGAGACTTTCGGACATCATCAGGCCTTCGGTGACAGGGGCCTCGCCTATCTTTTGAAATACGAGCTGCCTTCAAGGGGAATCAAAGTCGTCAATTCCGCGTATGTCTGTGACCAAATAACGCCCTCATGGGAAATAAACATAAAAAACGGCGCTGACGGCCTCGGCACCGCATGGTCCTGCGCTCACGGCGTCGGCAGATGGAAGGAAGACTGCGGCTGCGGCAAGGAAAACGGCCAGACACAGGAATGGAGGGGGCCGCTTCGGGAGGCTTTCAATTTCGCGGCTTCCGGGATATGTTCTTATTTCAGAGAAGAGCTGGGCAAATATACACATGAGCCCGACGGTGCGCTGGCGGAGTATCCCGCGATACTGCACAATTTTTCGGCGACGGATGCTTTTATATCACGCTTCTTCGGCGCGGAAACCGATTTTGAGGCGAAAAAAAGGGTACTGACACTCTTTGAGATGCTGAAGCAGACGCTTTTTTCTTTCACCTCATGCGGCTGGTTCTGGTCGGAAATAAGCGGCATTGAGCCCGTTCAGAACATGGCTTACGCCGACAGGGCGCTGGAACTCTATAAACAGCTTTCGGGAAAAGACATAAAAGAGGATTTCCTCAATATCCTTGAAAGGGCACCGTCCAATGTGAAAAGTCTGGAAAACGGCAAAAGGGTTTTTGAAAAATACATTGTTCCGCAGGAGGAAACATGCCACAAATTCGCGGCGGGCCTCATAATACAGATGCTTTCTTCAGGGATGGAAAAAACGGTGTCAAAAGACGGCAGGCATTACCATGTTTTTATCAATCCGTCGGGAAAACAGCTTGATTACTACAAAAAGGACACGGAAGAGACGGTGTCTTACAAATACGAGGTAAAGAACAGGGACATTCCCTTCGCCATTCAACTTTTTGTCGACGGCAAAGAAAAATATTATTCTCTTGATAACATCTTTACCGAATCCCGGCGCAGGATAATGGAAAAATTCTGGATGGATAAGATAATCGAGCTGAAAGACATATACAACACTCTCCTGGATCATTTTCTGGAATTTGAGGGCGTGTTCCATTTTTTCAAGCAGCCCGTCAGGGAAATAGAGCCGCTGATAGCGAAAGTTCTGATGTTTCAGCTGATGGAAATAGAGCAGCTGCGCAACATGAAGCGCATACAGGTTGTCCGGTCTTTTGTGGAGCTGATAAAGGAGCACCATCTTAAAATCGCCGGCTTTTATACGGCGCAGTGCCTGGGCAGGGCCATAGACCATGAATTGAACAAATTCACCGCCGGCAATTTCGCCAACCTTGAATTTCTGACGATTCTTTTTGATATCTATTTCATGCTGGAGATAAGGGCGAAAGAAAACATATATCACAATGTCCTTTTCAGGTTCCTGAAAAGCGGAAAATTCCTTAAAGCCGGCCCGGAGCAGAAACAGCATGTGCGCGCCATATGTGTGCGTTTCCACATAGACCCCGATATACTAAAATAGTTACATCGGCCAGGAGAAACAAAAATTTGACTAAGACGGGATTATGTTTTAGAATTACAATTCGGAAGAGATAAAGTACAGGGAGGAATAATGACTGACTACAAGACACTCGGACTGGTGAACACAAGGGAACTTTTTAAGAAAGCTGTCGGCGGAGGTTACGCCATACCGGCTTACAATTTCAACAACATGGAGCAGCTCCAGGCGATAATAAACGGCTGCGCAGAGAGCGCCTCGCCGGTGATACTCCAGGTTTCCAGCGGAGCGAGAAAATACGCGAACCAGACGATGCTCAGATACATGGCGCAGGGCGCCGTTGCCATGGCCAGGGAAGACCTGAAGAGCGATATACCGATAGTCCTTCATCTGGACCACGGCGACACTTACGAGCTGTGCGTTTCCTGCATCGAGAGCGGTTTCTCTTCCGTTATGATAGACGGTTCCTCCCATTCCTACGACGAGAATGTGGCCCTCACAAAGAAAGTGGTGGAATACGCGCACAAGTACGATGTGACGGTGGAAGGCGAACTCGGGGTGCTGGCGGGAATAGAGGACGATGTGAAATCCGAAACATCCAACTACACGAAACCCGAAGAGGTGGAGGATTTCGTGAAAAAGACAGGCGTTGACAGCCTCGCTATCTCCATAGGCACTTCTCACGGGGCCTATAAATTCAAGCTCGCTCCCGGCGAGACGCCGCCGCCACTCAGATTCGACATTCTGGAGGAGATAGAAAAACGTATACCCGGTTTTCCGATAGTGCTTCACGGCTCCTCATCGGTGCCTGCTGAATTCGTGGAAATGTGCAACAAATATGGCGGAAAACTTGATAACGCCGTGGGCGTGCCCGAAGAGCAGCTGCGCAAGGCGGCCAAATCGGCGGTCTGCAAAATAAACATAGACACCGACGGGCGCCTAGTTATGACGGCGAAGATAAGGCAGGTTTTCGCGGAAAAACCCGCTGAATTCGATCCCCGTAAATATCTCGGCCCGGCCAGGGAAGCCCTGAAAGACCTGATAGCTCACAAGAACAGAGAAGTGCTCGGCAGCGCCGATAAAGCCTGATCTGTGCGTCGAGCCGGATCATTTGTTCTGCGTTTAATCATAAGCGCGGGAATATTCATGTATGTGATAACGGCCACCGGGGGCGTGGCGGAGGGGCATTTTCTTTCACGGTTCTGGGCGAGTTTCTCGTCGCTAATAAGTAAATTCGCGTCGCTCCCGTATCCTGTCCTGATCTCGTCAGTCGGCCTCTATGTGATCGTGCTGCTGATAATCACGCTCAGGTGGAGAATCCTGCTGCTGGACAGAGGCTTCAGCGTTTCATACAAAAACACATTAAAATATGTTCTGATAGGACATCTGTTCAACAATGTAATGCCTTCAACTCTCGGAGGTGACTTTGTGAAGGCCTTCTATGTTCATCGCGACGCTGCGGGTTCAAAGAAAACGGCGGTGTTCACGATTTTTATGGACAGGGTCATAGGCGCAGGGGCAACGCTGATCACTATTTTTGCGGGAGCGCTTTATCTCCAGACGAGGGAACCGTCATTGAGGGTTATTGTTTACGCCCTTGCCGCTCTTGCCGTTCTCGGGGCCGCAGCGATGGTCGTATTTGACGAAAAATACCTTGAAAAACTAAGTTTTTACAGGAAACTCCCAAAAGAGCACGTTCTGCGGAAACTGCATTACGCTTTTTTTTATTATAAAAAAGCCGGCAGAAAAGCTTTTTGCCAGGCTATGGCGCTTTCGCTTCTTGTGCAGTTGAATATCATAACAATGGGTTATATCGTTATGTCAAGTTTTGTCTCAAAATCCTTGTCTTACTGGCATTTTGTCTGTATTATACCTGTCGCAAATATAATACAGGGCCTGCCGATATCCTTTGCGGGCTGGGGGGTGGGCGAGGCGGCTTATACCGTTCTCTTTAAGATGATCTCCGTAACGAGCGATGCGGCCGTGGGCACTTCGGTTTCGCTCAAGCTCATCATCCTTCTGGTGGCGCTGGCGCTGGGATTGCCCGTATATATGAGCAACAAAAAAACGGAGATCGTCCATTCGGAAGTCTGAAGCTTTGTATCCGTTAGGGAATTTTTGACACTTGGCGTCAAAATTTGTACGATTGCTGTCGGTAATTGTGTTAAATAAATTGAAATTCGGGAGGCTAAATGGCGAACAAATTTAAGAATGTTGCTATAACAGGAGAACCCGCCTCGGGCAAAACACAGCTCTGCGAGGCCATACTGCACAAAGCGGGCGTATCAAACAGGCTGAACCTCGTGGAGAAAGGGCAAAGCGTTTTTGATTCGCAGAGTGACGAAAAAGAAAGACAGCTCTCCATAGACATGGCTCTCGGATATTTCGAGAGAAACGCCGTCAAAGTCAATATCATCGACACGCCCGGCTACGCGGATTTCATAGGCGAGTTGATCGCCGGAATTTTCGCGTCTGATTTTGTCCTTATACTTCTTGACGCCGAAAAGCCCATGTCCGCCTCTTCCCTAAAAGCTTATTCCTTAGCCAAAAAATACGGCAAACCGGCGGCTTTTTTCATAAACGCGATGCATAAGGATAACGCCGATTTTGATAAACGATTCGCTGAGGTAAAAGACAGGATCACAATAAGCGCCGCGCCGTTTTATATCGCTGGAAAAGAGAAAAAACTGGATGTCCTTAATGACGAAAGCGATTCTCCTCACAGGGATGCGCTGATGGAGTCCATCGCTTCTTCCGACGACGCTCTGCTGGAAAAATATCTCACCGAAGGAAGCATCTCAAAAGAAGATATAGCCGCGCCGCTCATGAAGGGGATAGCGTCCGGAGCGGTAGTTCCGGTTCTAAGCGGAGACGCCATAACGGAAGACGGCGTTGACAGCCTTATGAATTTTCTGCTGAAATACGCGCCTGAGGCAGCCTGCGATACATCCAAACCCGCGCTGGCTCAGGTGTTCAAGATCTCATCGCAGGGGCACACGGGAGAAGTCGCTTACGCCAAAATCATTGAAGGGCAATTCGCTCAGGGCAGCAGCATCTACAATGTTTCCAGGAACAGTTCCTTCAGGCTGACCCAGATAAACGCGTTGCAGGGCTCGGATAGGCAGCCGGTTCTCGTGGCCGCGGCCGGGGATATCGTCGGTTTTATCAAGCTCAAAGATGTGTTCGCCGGCGACACCCTCTCGGAGTCAAAGAACGCCTCTGCGCGTACTTTCGTTGAGTTCCCGCAGCCGATCTATTCGGTTTCCGTCAAATCAAAAACACCCGGCGCCGAGGAAAAGATAGCCACATCCCTGGCGTCCATCAGGAAAGATAATCCCATTGTCCGTTTCGGTTTTAACGCCGAAACTAAAGAGATGGTGCTGGCCGGCATGGGCAACATACAGATGGATATTTTCGCTAAAAGGATATTGACGAATTTCAATACCGAGATCGCGCTCGGACCGACCAGGATACCGTATAAAGAAACCATAAGCATCCCATCCGACGCCGAGGGAAAACACAAGAAGCAGAGCGGCGGCCACGGCCAGTTCGGGCGTTGCGTTCTGAAATACGAACCTCTTGAAAGAGGCGCGGGTTTTGAATTCGTCAATAAGGTAGTCGGCGGGGCCATTCCCGGCAATTATATTCCCGCGATAGAAAAAGGCCTGATAGCGGCGATGGGAAAAGGCGTGATAGCCGGCTATCCCATGGTGGATGTCAGGGCCACGCTCTATGACGGCTCCTATCACGAAGTGGATTCTTCCAATCTTTCCTTTGAGATCGCCGCGTCTATATCGCTGAGAAACGCCATGGCTAAAGCCAGGCCCATAGTGCTGGAGCCCATCATGTTCCTTGAGATCATGTTTCCCGAAGAATTCACGGGCGCCATTTCGGGAGATCTGACTTCCCGCCGCGGGAGGATCAACAATTTTGAGAAAAACGGCGATATGCAGATAATAAAAGCGGAAGTGCCTCAGTCGGAGATCAGCACCTATGTCAATGAGCTGCGTTCAATGACGAAAGGCCAGGGTGAGTTCACGACAAAGTTTTCCCACTACGAGCCGTCGCCGGCCAATGTCATGAGCGCTCTTGTGGACAAACACAATAAGGAGCAGGCCGAGGGAAGATAATCTTCCTCAAACGGGCATCATCGGCTTAATAACGGAGAAATAAATGAGCGGACATTCAAAATGGGCGGGGATCAAGCACAAAAAAGCGATCATTGACTCTAAGAAGGGAAAAGTTTTTTCAAAAATAGTGAGAGAACTGAGTGTCGCCTGCAAAGAAGGCGGCGCTAATCCCGACGACAATCCGCGCCTGCGGCTCGTTATACAGAAAGCCAAACAGTTCAATATGCCCGCCGATAACATAAAGAGAGCGCTGGCAAAGAGCGCGGATTCATCCGTGACTTACGAAACCGTCCGTTATGAAGGCTACGGGCCGGGAGGCGTGGCCGTCATGGTGGACGCGCAGACGGATAACAGGAACAGGACGACCCAGGAAATAAAAAATATTTTTTCCTCCCAAGGGGGTAATTTCGGAGAAGTCGGTTGTGTCGGATGGATGTTCGCCAAAAAAGGCTGCATACTCGCTTCGGCAAAAGCCGGCGAGGAAAAGATCATGGAAGCCGCCATATTAGCCGGCGCCGACGATATAAAGGAAACTGATGGCGGTTTTGAAATCTTGACCTCTCCTGACGATTTTGAAAAAGTGACAGAAGCCCTCAGGGCCGCCGGAATAGAGATCCTTTCAGCGGATGTTTCAAACTTAGCTCAGACAAATGTCTCTCTGTCGGGCGAGAAGGCGCGCGCGGTGCTGCGCATGATGGATGAGCTGGAAAATCATGACGATGTGGTCGACACGAGCGCTAATTTTGACATTGACGACAGCGAGATCGAGAAGTTCTCAAATGCCAGTTAAGAAAATGAGAGTTCTCGGCATCGATCCCGGCACATATAAAACCGGTTGGGGATTTATAGAAGGCTCCCGCGCGGGTTTTTCATGCCGTGAATGGGGCGTGATACAGGCGTCAAAAACGCTGTCTCTGCCGGAACGGCTGGCTCTTATCTACGACGGCATAGACAGCGCGAGAGATAAATACAATCCCGATGTCATTGTCTGCGAAGACCCTTTTCTGAACAAGGATGTCAGGGCGGCTCTCAACATAGGCCACGCCTGGGCGATGGCGGCGCTGAACGCGGCCAAAAACGCTTTGCCTTTCAGCACATATTCCCCCATGGAGATCAAAAAATCCGTCACGGGTTACGGGCGCGCCGCGAAAGAGCAGATGAATTCTCAGATACGCGTTCTCATGGGCATAAAAGAGGAAGTGCCGGAAGACGCGGGAGACGCTCTTTCATGCGCCTACTGCTATCTCACTGATATGAGAAATTACGCGCAAGACCTCGAGAGCGGCGTATGATAGCATTGCTCAAAGGAATACTTGTTGAAAAGAGCTCAAGCGTTGTGATAGCGGTTTCCGGTCTTGGTTTTGAACTTTTTATGACGGATGAGGCAAAAACGGCTCTGCCGGATCCCGGCGAGGAATGCCTTGTTTATACCCACATGAAGTACAACAGGGATGAGATCCCTCAGCTTTACGGTTTTATGAAAAAAGAAGAGCGGGATATTTTCAAGCTCCTGATCTCGGTTTCAGGCGTCGGGCCGAAAGTGTCCATCGCTCTCCTCAATGTTTATACTCCGTCACAGATAGTGTCGTCTATTATCTCAGGCGACGCTAAAGCTCTATCCGCCGTGGCGGGTCTCGGCGAGAAAGGGGCGAAAAGAATAATAGTGGACCTCAAGGACAAGGTCAGGAAACTTGAGATAGAAGATGACGGGGTCATTATCAGGGGGGATTTTTCAGATGCCGCGGCGGCTCTTACGGCCATGGGCTGGCCGTTCCATATTGCCCGCGGCGCCGTGGAAGATGTGATGAAGAAAAATGACTCTGCGATGCAGGTTCAGGATATAATAAAAGCGGCTCTGGCAAAACTGGATAAAGGAAAATGAAAACGACAAAACACACGGGCCCCGGGATTTTTGTGCTGAGTTCGCCTTCTGGCGGAGGTAAAACGACGCTCGTGAAATTTATGAAAAAGAAATTCCCCGATATAATATACTCCGTTTCAACGACGAGCCGGAAACCCCGGCCGGGAGATAAAAACGGCCGCGATTACAATTTCATAACACCCGCGGCCTTCAGAAAAGGCATCAAGGAGAACAAATTCGTGGAATGGGCGACCGTTCACGGCAATTACTACGGCACGCCTGAGTTGAACATAAAAAACGCGCTCAAAAAAGGCAGAAGCGTTCTTCTGGATCTTGATGTGAAGGGCGCCATGCAGGTGAAAAAATTATTCCCCGAAGCCGTTCTGATATTCATAACGGCTCCGGGAATACAAGAATTGCGCCGGCGCATTATAAGCCGGGGCCAGGATGACATGGAAACGATAAGAAGGCGGCTCAAAAACGCCAGGGAAGAACTGCGTAAGATAAAGTGTTTTGATTTCCTGATAATGAACGAAGATATCAGAGACGCGCAAAAATACATGGCGGCTATCTATAAAGCTGAACTTTGCAGAATAAAAAACGGAGGAAGAATATGAAAGATGTGAAAATTAACAAGTTGAAAAAGAAACTCATGGACGATGTCGACGCGCCCTATGTTATGCTGAATGAGGCGTTCGATCTCTTTAATAAGAAATGGTCAGCTGCTCAGAAATCCAGCCCTCTCGACAGAAAGGATATGGATGACCTGATTCTGGAGGCTCTGGATGAGGCCATCCCGGACAAAAAGTAAAAACATCCTTCTGGGAGTCTGCTCTTCCGCGGCCTGCTTCAAGGCGCTCACCCTGGCGAGTTCTCTTGTGAAGAAAGGGCATGCCGTTAAAACGGTTTTGAGCCCCTCGGCGGCAAAACTGATATCGCCGCAGCTTTTTGGAGCCGTGACAAAAAACGAGGCTTTTTCGGAGCAGTTCAATCCGTCATTAGTTTCCGGCGAAGGGCATATATCTCTTTCGGACTGGGCGGATTTCTATGTCATAGCCCCCGCTACGGCCAACACCATAGGCAAACTCGCGTCGGGAATATGCGACAACCTCCTTCTGACGCTGGCCGTATCGCGCAGGGGTGCGCTCTTTATAGCCCCGGCCATGGAGAGCAGGATGTGGAAAAACGGCTTTGTCCGCGCGAATGTTTCAATGCTCAAAAAATCCGGCGTCAAATTCATAGGGCCCGTCACAGGCCGTTTGGCCAGCGGCTCCACGGGGCCGGGAAGGATGAGCGAAGCCGAAGAGATAATCAAGAACCTTCCTCTGTGAAACGGATCCTCATAACAGCCGGTCCCACGAGGGAGTATTTTGACACGGTTAGGTTCATAAGCAATTCTTCAAGCGGTTACCAGGCCTCGGCCATCGCCGAAGCGTTTTTAAGGCGGCATTGCGAGGTGAGGATAATAAGCGGACCGGTGGGGCTGGCATATCCCCGGGGCTGTGATGTTATAAACGTTGTCGGCGTCCGCGATATGCTCGACCGGGCGCGCGAAAATATGAGATGGGCTGATTTTATGGTTTTCGCCGCGGCACCCTGCGATCTGATGCCCTCGAAACGGTGTGAAAAAAAACTCAAAAAGAAAAAATCATCCCTGCCCAAACTCGCGTTTTCTCCGGACATAGCCCTGGCGCTTTCCAGTCTCAAAACAGCTCCGCCTTCGGCGGGTTTTGACCTTGAAGACGATCTGGATATGGACGAGGCGATAGATAAAATGCTGCGCAAAAAATTTGACATCATCGTTCAGAACACTCTTCCCGCGATCGCCTCCTCACGCACGACGGGATATATGCTTTCCAAATCTGACGCTCTTCTTTTCAGTGATATAAGCAAAAAAGATCTGGCCGGGATTCTCTGCGAAAAAATATGGCGAATCATAAACTGAAGAAAATACTGACACAGATGAGAGATGTCGGAATAAATGAGCTGCCATCATCCTATCTCTCCCTGATCGCTCCGCCTGAGAGCGCGCAAAAAAAAACGCCCCAAAAAAGTCCCGCGTTGGCCGGGCGCTCCGATTCAGAAAAATTAAGGACATCCCATTTTTCCTCGCTTGAAAAGATAAAAGCGCAATACCTCGATTGTAAGATGTGCCCGCTCGCAAAGAGCAGGCTTCGTCTTGTTTTCGGCGAGGGGTCAGCCCGCGCGAGGCTCATGTTCATCGGGGAAGGTCCCGGCTTTACGGAAGATCACCTCGGACGGCCCTTCGTCGGCCGAAGCGGCAACCTTCTGACTGACATTATAACGAGAGGCATGAAAATGAAAAGGGAAGATGTCTATATAGCCAACATCGTAAAATGTCACCCGATGAAGGATCCCTCAGATCCCGAAAAACACTCAAATGACCGGCCACCGTCGCCGGAGGAAGTGTCCAAATGCATGCCCATACTCCTTAAGCAGATTGACGCCATAAGGCCGGAGGTTATATGCACGCTGGGCTCGCCGGCGGCTAAAATAATGCTGAACAGAAAAGACGGCATTTCCAATCTCAGGGGTAAGATCTTTGATATCCGCCCTTTGCCGGATGACCCGGATTACAGAGTGAAGCTCGTGCCGACATTCCATCCCGCCTATCTTCTGCGCAATCCCCCAGCTAAAAAACCCGCGTGGGAAGACATCAAAGTGATTATGGGCCTTCTAAAAAAATAGACTATGGCGGAATCCATAGAGACGGGGAAATCCTATTGTATAAAAGTCTGCCTGCCCATCCCGGTGAAAGGCGCCTTTGATTATCTCTCGGATGAGCCCGTTCCCGCCGGCTGCCGCGTGATGGTGCCTTTCGGAAACAGGAAGATCATGGCTTACTGCGTGGGGGATGCGCAAGACTGCTCAAATCTTAAATTAAAAAAAGTAATCAAAAAAATAGACGATTCGCCCCTCATCAGCGGAGAAATGCTTTCTCTGTCGCTGTGGATGGAAAAAAGATATTTCACTTCCCGCGGCATGGCTTTGAAAGCGATATTGCCGACGGATCTCAAGGGAAGGGCGCGGGATTTCAAAGTCTCCGGAGTGCTCCCTTTTACTGCGGCGTTACGGAAGGATCTTCCCGATGTTCCGTCCTCGGCGCGAAATGTCTATGTTTCAGGCGGCGGCGAATTCCAGAAAAGTTTTATGAGAAGAGAAATGGAAAAAACGATATCAGCCGGAGGCAGGGTGATATTCCTGGTGCCTGTCATGAGCGAAGCCGCCGCTTTTGAGGATATTCTCGGCGGTTTCCGCGCGGAGCGCTTCGGTTCGGATATTCTGCCGTCACACAGGTACCGGATGCTGTGCGATTTCAGGGACGGGAATCTGGATGTTATAATCGGCACCCGCAGCGCCGTTTTTGCGCCCCTCGGCGAAAATGGCCTGATAATAATGACGGGAGCCCAGAAGAAAACTTACATAGAGGAACAGCATCCGCGTTACAGCGCGGAAGAGGTGGCGATGAAACGCGCAGGGCTCTCTTCAGGGCGTTTTATCGCATCGGGCGGAGCTCTCACCGTGGAGCAGTTTTACAGGGTGAAGAAAGGCGAGGCCCGGGCGGTCTATGAAAAGAATGAAAATCCTGCCCGAAGGATTGTCTGCGACCTCCTTGAAGACAGCGTGAATTTCGGCGTTTCGGGTGAGCTGTTAAAAAACATAAAAAAAACGCTTGATGAAAAAAAACAGGTCTTGCTCTATTCTCCCCGCGGCGGCTGGGCCACATCCTATGTCTGCTCCGCATGTAAATTTGTTATGAAATGCGAAAAATGCGCCCGCAAACTCTGCGTATCGGGCTTCAACCTTTATTGCTCCTCCTGCAAAAAGACTTTTCCTGTTCCGGAAAGATGCCCCCGCTGCAAAAGGAAGAAGATGAAAAACAGGGGGATCGGCAGGGGGCTTGTGGCCTCTTTTCTGCGCAAGCAGTTTCCGGGAAACAGAATAACGGCTGTGGACATAGATTCATCCCCGGCGGATAACAAGAGGGTTTATGAGAATTATGAGAAAGGACAGCTGGATGTGCTGATAAGCGGGCCGGGATTTGCCGCCGTGAGAGACTGGTCAAAGACGGGGCTCTTCGCCGTTATGGACGCGGATTTTCTGCTTTATGGCGATGACTGGGCCGGCGAGGAAAAAACCTATCTGTGGCTCAGCAGCCTTGATGCTTTTTTCGCGTCCGGCAGGACAGACGCCCTTTTTCTGGCGCAGACTAAAATAGCGCCTGCGCTCGCGCGGGCGGCGCTCTCCGGCGATGAATCTTTTTATGAGAAACAGCTCGATGTGCGCAGAAAATTCGCTTTTCCGCCATTCGCGAGGATATTGAAAATAAAGATCTCCGGCCGTGCCGCGGCCGAGGCGGCGCTCAAGCTACGCACTGACATAAAAGACAAAGTCTTGGAGATATCGCCCGAGGGGCAGGGACTGTCAGCAAAGGGCGGCGTGGAAATACGGGTGAAGATCGATCCCGACGCTCCTTTTGAGATAGAGCCGATGAGAGGCGCGGCTGTGACAATAGAGGAAGAACGATGAAGTTTGACGATAACTATAATCGCAAGCAATCGCATCAGGCACTATCCGTAGACGGCCGCTCGCGTATGCGGCTCATCCTCCTGAGGCGGACTTCGCAAGGCTCAGCTGCCAAATTCGCACGGAGCTTGGGTAAAGCCCCTCGCTCATATGGCCCGTCCGCCACGGCAGACTTGCAGCTCCGGATAGCGCCTGACGCTCTTATAGGACTATGAATAGAAAAAATTTGGCGGCGATAATTATTATCGCTCTTGCGGCGCTGTTTTATTCGCTGAATATCAGAGATGGCCAGATAGGCCATGTCAACGACGACGCCTATTATATAAACGCCGCACGCTGGTTCGCGGGCGTGCAGAGCGAGCAGAAACAGCTATCTTCAAGGTCTCTGGGTTTTTCTCTCCTGCTTGCGCCGGTCGCCCGCATGGCGGGGGAATCCCTTCTGCCTTTCCGTCTGGTGCCGCTGTTGTTCGCGCTGGCTTCTCTATGGATGGTATATCTCATTTTCAGAAAGATGGCGTCACCGGCAGTCTGTTTTTCTGTTCTTCTGCTCGTGGCCTTCAATCACCTGAATCTTATTTTCAGCACAATGGTCATGAGCGAGGAGGCCTATCTTTTTTTCTCGCTCCTGGCTCTGTGGGTATTCTTCAGGCGCGAAAACAAGGGGTTTTCCTATGGATGGACACTTCTTCAGGCGCTGACCATTGCGGCTCTTTCCTACATAAGGCCTGAGGGTTTTCTTCTGGCTTTTTCCGTTTTTGCCGTTCTTTTGATTTGGCGCAGATACAGGGATGCCCTTTACAGCGTTTTTTTCTTCATCATTCTGGTTTTGCCTCTTGTCACAAACAGCTTTGGCATAGGTTCAAGCCTGGATAAGTATGTGAACGAGCTTCTCTTTCCGGTGTTTTACGCGGGTCTTTGGACTGTCATAAAAACCGGTTTTATATATTTCCTGACAGAAATCTCCGCTGTGGCTTTTTTTACGGAAGTCATCAGTAGCCGGATGGGCTTTTTTGAGCTCCCCGCCGCGCTGATAATCGCCGTCGTTATAGTTTCCGGCATTCACTCGCGGCTGAAAAAAAACGGTTCAAAAATGTTCCGTACCGTCACGGCGCTCTTTGCTTTGTATCTCGTCCTTTACACGGCCTTTCACATGATATGGCCGGCGAAGGGCGCGCGTTTTGTAATACCGATTCTGCCCTTTATTTATTACTTCTTTTTCCCGGCGATTGAGCGCTGGACCGCCGTTGGAATTTTTGGCAGATTCAGAAAAAAAGCGTTTGGCGTGGCGTCTTCGTCCGCCGCAGGGGCGACGGTAACGGCGCTGCTCCTGGCGATTTTCGCTTATCAGAATTATCTGATTTTGATAACGCCGCCGCGAGCGCTCTTTCCCGAGACATTTGCTTATGTGAAAGACAGCAGCAAGCCGGGAGATGTGTTTGTCAGCGAGACGGCGGAGATGTTCTTTCTCAAAACCGGCATAAAAACTGCTTCGCCGCCGGCATATTTGACAGCTGATGATTTTTATCATTCTATCCTCAGTGCTGGCGTCACGCGCGCGGCCTTTCGCAGACTCCCGCGGCTTTCAACAAGATACAGCGAGTTCCCCACCATGAGCTCAGCGGGCATTAAACGATACGCTGTTTATTTGCAAAATGCGCAAAGATTTGAAAAGGAATACGAGAACAAAGAAGAAGGAACGATTATTTACCGCCTGAATCAAACTTATGCCGCGAATTTCAAAAAAGCATACGAGGTGATGATAGGAGCGCTGAATGACATTGAGGAAGGGAAGAAGGTTGAAGCGGAAAAAAAGCTGATAAAAGCTCTTGATATATGCCCGTCTTTAACAAAGGCCTCTGATAATCTCCTTCGTATCTATATTGACTCAGGCCGGGGCGATGAAGCGGCGGCGCTGATAAATAAAATTGAGCAAGCGGGAATGGCTTCCCATCTGACACTTTTTCTCGCGGGAGAACTATCCGAAAGGACAGGCAAGAAAGATAAGGCGGCGGATTATTACAGGCGTTCCGCGAATGAAGCCTTGAAAATAGGCGATCACAGCATACTAAAAGCCGCGCAGGAACGGCTGACAATGTGTCTAATGTCAAGACCTGACCCCACAGCTATTGACAAGTTTGGAGAAACGTATTAAACTTATATCGGCCTGAACTCGGGCTAAAAGGAGGTGAGAAAAATGAAGAAGATGAAAAAAGGTTTTACTCTGATCGAGCTCATGATCGTTGTCGCAATTATCGGTGTTCTGGCCGCTGTGGCCATTCCTAAGTTCGCTGACTTGATCAGAAAAGCTAACGAAGCCGCCTGTAAGGGACAGCTCGGAGCGATGCGCTCTGCCCTTTCTATTTACTACGGTAACATGGAAGGTATCTGGCCGAGTTCGTTGACGGAAATAACACCGACATACATTCAGGCTATTCCTAACGCTAAGCCGGGGTGCCCGAACATGACCAGGGCTGACTCTGCCACAGTGCAATACCAGGGCGCTGGCGCCACCGGATGTACAGGCACGAATGATGGAGGATGGTGGTTCAACAACGGCAAGTCTTCGGTTGGGCTCCACACTGGCGTGTTTTGTGTGAATTCCACCAAGACTGACACCAAGACAACTATGGTTCACTTGTGGTAAGCTGTTAGTGTTTTGTTTTACGGGGGCGGCTCAGGCCGCCCCCGTTTCTTTTATATGCTGAAAATTTTTCTGATAATTTCATCTCTCTCTGTTTTTCCTTTTTTCAGCGACTCTTTCTGGGGAGCCAAATATTTTTTAACGCTTCTTTTACTGCCCTTTTTATTTTTCAGAAAAGGGGACTGTCTCCGGGCGCAACGAGGCGGCTGTCCCCTTTTCCCGCTCCGCTGTTTGTCCCCGGCCGAGGCCGGTTTTCTCATTGCGGCGGCTTCAATTTTTATTGAAAGTTATAATTTTTTTCAATTATTCCGTTTTCTCGCTCCTTTCTGCCTTTACCTCTATGTTTCCCGCGGAAAGGAAGAGGGTTTTGTAAAGATAGCAGTAATGCTCACGGGGCTGGTATCTCTGCTTGCCCTGCTACAGCAGTTTGCAAAATACAATCCCTTTAACGCGCCTATTCCTTATGTGACATTCGGAAATCCCATGTATATGGGGGCGTGGCTGGCGGCGATGCTTCCTTTCAGCGCGGATGCGCTTCTCGCTAAAAAATGGGACAGGCACCTTGTTGCTCTCGGAGCCAGTCCCCAAGCTTTGTTCGCTTTTTCCGCGGGCTTTGCGGCCCTTCTTCTGACAAGAAGCCAGTCCGCCTATATGGGTTTCGCCGCGGCGATGGCCTACCTTCTTTTTAAAAGAACAAAAAAATCAAAAGCGCTGATTATTTTAACGGCCGGCGCGGCTGTTTCGGCCATTGTTTATTTTTCTTTCTTCAAAACCGGTGACAGCGGTTATTCCATTTCTTCACTGAGGCGTATGAATTATTACAGGACATCAATAGAGATGATAAAAGACAATCCTCTCAAGGGCGTGGGCGCCGGGAATTACAGAGGGAATTACGCCCGCTACCGTTTGAAAGCAGGTTTACCTTATCACCTGTCGCCGCAGTGGGCTCATTGCGACGCAGTGCATTTTATGTGTGAACTCGGGATCTTCAGGGCGCTCCTTCTTTTTCTTTTCCTTATCAGCATAATGATCAAAAAAATTCCGCCTGAATCCGTTCCTTATAAAGCCGGTATTTTGGCTCTTGTTTTCACATCTTTTTCGGCTTTTCCTTTTCAGAGGATATCAACGATTTACCTTTTTTTTATATTCGCCGGCTTGATAATGAGAGAAGATAATAGCGGGGAAGCGAAATATGTTTTTGCCCGGAAGGCTGTCAGCGCAGTTATAGCCTCAGCGGCGCTTATCTATGCTCTGCTTTTCGCCTCTTCCCAGATAAATTGGAAGAAAGGCGAAAAACTTTTAGAAAGCGGGCATCCACGCGAGGCCGCCGCGGCTTTTGAGAAGGCCGCTCCTGTCATCCCTTCGGATTACAGGATATGGTTAGATATAGGCCGCGCAAAATACCGGTCTGGGAATATAGGGGGAAGTTTGAGCGCTTACCGCCGATGCCTTTCTTTATATTATGACTTGGATATTTGCTATAATCTCTCAATCGCCTTTAAGGCGGGCGGAAACGATATTATGGCGGAAAAATTCATGAAAGATTTTGAGAGATTGAAGGCGCGATGATGGAAACAATGACCGGAAACGCCGCAACGCTTTTTTATTCCGTTGGTTTTTTAATTTTTGTGCTGGGGCTTGTTTTCGGTTCCTTTATCAATGTTATCATATACCGCATGCCTCTTGAAAAATCCATAATCCGGCCGCGTTCGTTCTGTCCGGCCTGCAACACGCCGATATTTTTTTATGATAACATACCCGTCTTGAGTTTCATTCTGCTTAGAGGGAAATGCCGCTCCTGCGGCGCTAAAATCCCTTTTGTTTATCCTCTTGTGGAAATCCTCACGGGATTGAGTTTTTTTATCTCTTTTTATTTTTTCGGCATTTCGTGGAAAGCCCTTGAACTGGCAGTTCTTCTCGCGTCCACCGTCGCCGTCACATTCATAGACCTGAAGCACCGTATAATACCCGATGAGATAAACATCTTTCTTTTTGTTTTCGCTGTGTTCCTCCCCAGGGATTTATGGAATGTTTCTTACTGGGCGGGGGCGGGACTGTCCGCCTTATCGGGACTCGCGGCGGGAATGGTTCTTTTTTTAATAGCCATAGCCGCTGAAAAGATCTTCAAACAGGAAGCCATGGGTATGGGGGATGTTAAGCTCATAACGGCCCTCGGCGCTTTTTTCGGATTTCAATCCATATTCTGGCTGATCTTTATTTCATCACTCATAGGTTCCGTCGTTGGTATAGCCGTCAAGCTCCGCAGAAAAGAGAAGGGCTACACAATGATTGCTTTCGGGCCGTATCTTTGCGCGGCGGCCATTATTTATTTTCTTTTTAAACCGCAGATGGGATTATTGTTTTGAAACAGGTCCGCTTATCTTATCGCGCCATACTCATCATTTCTCTGAGTGCGGCGGCTTTTATATACGCGCTGAATTTCAGACGTATGCCGATAGGATTTATTCAGGATGACGCACATTACATAAACGCGGCGAGATGGCTTGCGGGAGCGCAGACTATTCAGGAATCGCTTAACGCATATCCTTTGGCCTATTCTTTGATGCTGGTACCTGCCGCGAAATTATTCCCGGAAAGCTTAAATGTCTTTAAAATATTCAATATATTTTTGTTTCTGCTGATCATACCCGTCTTATACGGTATTTTCAAAGATTATCTGACAAAAAATGAATTGCTGGTTTTTTTACTTCTCAGTTCGCTGAATCCTTTGATGGTGGAACACAGTTCCCTTGTCATCCCCGCCGGCGCCTTTCTGCTTGTTTCGCTGGCGGCTTTTTATTTGATACAGAAGTCCGTTAGGAAAGACAGCCCGCCGTACCCGGTTTTGGCTCTGGCGGCTTTTTTTACCGCGTTGCTGTGCGCTCTCAGGTTTGAGGGTTTTTTGTTCGCGGGGGCAGTTATTATGGGCCTTATTCTTGCAAAGAAACTCAGGCATGCTCTGTATTTCACTTTTTTTTATGGTATCATTATTTCCGCGTATATGCACTTTGCCGGAGCATTCATGGAAAGCGGCGGGAGATTCGCCGAACATTTTTTCGAAGGTAAGCGCGGCGGCGGCATTTATGAGGTTATAAAAACAACTTCCGAATTTTATTTCATAGAATTTGCCTATTCAATTTTTTTAACGGCTTCTATAGGAATGAAGCTGGGCAGATTAGCGGTAATTCCCGCTATTTTTGTTGCCGGCGTTTTTATCGCGGGTTTCGCGGGAAAGAAAAAATTTGAGGCCGAGCAGATCCTCAAAATTTATTTCGTCATATATGCCCTCACGCATCTGGCCTGGCCGGCGAGATACACGAAATTCATACTGGCCCTCGCGCCTTTTATAATTTTTTATTTCATGGCCGGAACTAAAAAATTCGGCAGAAGAACAGCCCGTGTTTTTTTTACCGGCCTTTTTGTTTTCTTTCTGTATAACGGAATTAAAACGGGCGGACGCAGAATAGCCCCGCAATCGCCGGAGACCATGGCTTTTATAAGGGCAAGCGTACCTCCCGCCGCTGTTTTTACAAGCTTGTACGCGAGCCAAGTTTTTCTATACACAAACAGGAAATCGGTGTACCTAAACAAGGTTAGAAAAGCCGACGACATGTTTTATTTTCTGGTAAAAACAGGGGCGGATTATGTTTATGTTAATATGCTTAATGAAAAATCGTATATATCCATCCGTTACGGGAGATCTTCGCAGGAGAAGATAATTCAATGTATGGATAACAGCGCCATATATTCCCCCGTGTATAAAAACGAAAAGGAACAAACGGCGATATGGCGAGTGAAACCCGGACTGAAAGAGGATTTTATGACGGCCAACGCTGACGCTATGAAAGCGTCAGAATTCTTTAAAGCTGGAGATTCCAGGCGGGCGAAAAAAGCTTACAGGCGGGCTCTGAACATATTCACGTATCCCCTGGCGGTGAATAACTGCGCTGTTATCTATATGGACGACGGCGAATTGGACGAAGCCGAGAAAATTCTGATTGACGGAATTGCGTTATTCCCGCGCTCCGCCATGCTTCACGCTCTTTACGGCCGCTTGTGCAAGATGAAAGGCGAATATAAAAAATCCGCAGAATTCTATAAGAAGGCTCTTGAATTCGCGGCTGATTTTGATGACGCTGGAACACAAAATCTGGCCGCAAGCGAATTAAGCGTTCTTGAGGGAAGGCAGAATGAAAAATAAAAAATCATTGGGAATTGCCGCGCTGATAGGCTTTGCGGCGGTTGTCTTTTTTTTCAGGGACATTGTTTTCACTTCCCAGACATTTTTCCTGAGGGATACCCTCATACAGTTCTTTCCCTGGAATTTTTTCAAAAGAGCATGTGTCAGTCAGGGGATAATACCCTTCTGGAATCCTTTTTCTCACTGCGGTTTGCCTTTTGCGGCCGCCATGCAGCCGGGCTTGTTTTATCCCCCGAACATAATTTTTTATGTTTTGAATTTTGTTTCCGCCTACAAGATCTATATCGTCTTTCACATTTTCATAGCGTTCATTTCAATGTTCATGTTCATGAGGGAATCCGGCCTCGATAAAGAGGCCTCTTTTCTTTCGGGCATCATTTTCGCCTTTAACGGTTATATTCTGACGAAAATAGAATTTTTAAGCGTCCTGGGAACATCCGTGTGGCTGCCGGCGGCCTTTCTCATCATCATGAAGTCGCGCGGCAAAACGGATTTCAAAAGGATTTCGGCGCTGGCTCTCGTTTTCTCGTTTCAATTTTTAGCGGGACACCCTCAGATTCTTTTTTACGAGATATTCGCGCTTTTTCTTTATTGCGCCGCTTTGTTTTTTTTCGCGGGCCCAAAACGGACAAGGCCTTTTGTGACATTGGCCCTCGGCGGGATACTCGCCATGATGATATCCGCCGTCCAGTTCATTCCTTCCGTGGAGTTCGTCCTGAATTCCATCAGGGGCAGGGGCCTCCCGGCCGCGATCGTAATGACGAATTCTTTTTCGCCGGGGATGTTTGCGTATTTCTTTAATCCTTTTCTGAAATACAGTACCAACGATTGGCCTTACGGCTGTTATGTGGGGATAATAGCTTTTGCGCTCTTTCTTTTTTCCTTTAAATCACGGGAGAAAAGCGTTAAATTCTATTGGGCGCTTTTTGCCGTTTCAATTTTCGCGGCGCTCGGCGATAACAATCCGCTTCTGGGGGTGATACTGAAAGCTTTTCCGTTTCTCAGAGCTTTCCGTTATCCCTCCACAATACTATATTTGAGCGTTTTTTCCCTCGCCGCCGCCGCGGCCTATGCTTTGGCGGCGCTGCGCGTTTCAAAGCAAATAAAAATTCTCATTATTTTGACGGTTATGTCCGAGCTTTTCATAACCGGACAGAAATTCAACTTAACATTAGATAAAAAAATATTCACCGTTTACGGCGATAAAATAAATTTTCTGAGAAAACAGAAAGGTTTTTTCAGATATTTCGTTTCGCCCGCAACCGATAAAGCCGGGATTTATGACTGGAGTGAGTGGAAAGACAATCTTTACGGCGACACGGGCCTTGTTTTCGGCCTTCACAACGCCTCGGGACAGAACATAGACCTGGCTGATTACAATGATTTCGCAAGAAGCCTTTACAGCTTTGGCAATCCCGACAAGGCGCGCAAATTGCTTTCAATGATGAGTGTCAGGTTCCTTCTGACAGATTATAAAATTGACTCTGATAAATGGAAACTCCGCCTGGAAAATCCGCCCGCCCCGCACGATGTGTATATACATGAGAACAGCGATTTCCTGCCGAGAGTTTATTTCGCCGAAAGGGCAAAGACTCTTCCGAAGGAAGAAATCCTTGATTATATGAAATCCGATTCCTTTGATCCGCGGGAAGAAGTCGTTATCCAGAAAGAGATTCCAGCGCCCGCGGCGAATGCCATCAATGGCAAGAAAGGCAAAGCTGTTATAATGGAAGATATAATAAACAAGGTCTCAGTCACGGTCTACGCGCCGAATGACGCGTGGCTCGTTATGACGGACGCTTTTTATCCCGGCTGGAAGGCCACCGTAGACGGCAAAAGAACAGAGATCCTCAAGGCGAATTATTTTCAGAGGGCCGTTTTTGTCCCGAAGGGGAGCCACATCGTTAATTTCTCATACAGGCCCCGCACTTTCATGGCCGGTTTCGCCATAACTTTTTTCTCGCTAATGTTTCTTCTCTATAAAATCAGAGCGGCTCGCTCTCATCCGTTTGGATGATATATCCCCGATGACCTTTACAGATAATTCATTGTTGCGGTTTAATAGGCAGTAAAGCGCGCGGGAACCGGCCAGTTCCTCGCCGGCGACGATAAAAAGGCTGTCTTTTTTCAGAGCGTTATATGTGCCGTCTATATTTTCCGCGGAAATCACATATTTTATCCTGTTTTCTCTTGACGGCTCTGCCGGATTTATTTTTTCAAAAAAAAGCGGCAGGATGTAAGGGTGCACTAATCTATCTGACAGCACTATGTATTTGTGATGCCCCCGGGCCGTTCGTGCGTAATTGAACGCCTCTATCGCGGGGTTCTGGAACCAGTCGCGGGATTCGGCGGGATAACTGTAGAAATAAGTTTTAATGAACAGCGCGGAATTTAGAATGAAAAATAAAATCAATAACACCGCTATGATCTTGCCGCCGCTCTTTTTCTTTCTGAGAGTTTCGTAAAGTTTGAATGCGCCGTATGATGAGAGGATTCCCAAAAAAGGCATGCTTATAATCGATCGTAACGCATGGGGCGTTCCTTCATTTGTGAAGGCGGCGGGTAAAATGCCTATCAGAAAAAACGAAACAAGAAGGAGCAATTTCTTTTTTTCATTTCTGAAAGCAAACAATATCCCGGCGGGAATAAACAGCGCCATAATATGCAGGTACTGGCCGAAACCGGATATTCCGTGCCGCAGGTTCGCGTCGCCGGATATAAACAAAAAATCAGGCGAAAGGTGCTTGAAGAAATTTTTCAGGAAAACAAAAAGCGGTCGGCCGGCGGTTAAAAAAACAGAGAGTTCTGCGTGACGCGGGCTCTTATAAAGGAATAAAGGGGTATATGCCGCCGAGGCAAGAAAAAAAAGAATAAATAAGGAAAATCCAGCGCAGCGTGAAAAACTTCTATTGTTTTTCATCGCGGAAATTAGCTCTTTGCGGTAAATAATAAAAAGAGCTAAAAGCATCAGCGGAACGGAAATTTTCGCCGCGGTGTAGGAATTCAGCGCAAGTCCGAAAGCCAACGCGGAAACTGTAATTGACGCCGGTTTGTGGAAACTCCTGAAAAAAAAGAAAAGGCCGGTTGTTATAAAAAACGGTGAAAGGATGGCTCTGAAAGCCACTCTGCTGAAATGCAGATGCCATGGTGACAGCGCGATAAAGAGAGCAGCGGCAAGCGCGGTTTTCGCGCCGAAAAGCTCTCTGGACAAAAGAAAAACGCTTAAGACGGTTAAAATCCCCGTCAGGGCGGCGAGTAATCTTGTTGAGAATACGCTCAGATCAAATAAAGCTATAAACGGAATGGAAAGATAAACATAAAGAGGTTCCAAAAAATCAATATTATGATGATTAATGACCCACGGCAGGATCCTTCCGCGCATGTCGGCGCCCGATTTCAGGATGCAGAATGAGTCATAGCCGTTGGCCGCTTCGTCGCAATAAATACCGCAGGGTATTTGCCCCAGTTTATAAATCCTTAAAAAAGCGGATAACGCGAGTATCAGAATGAGCGCCGCGTATATTTTTCCGCGCGGAGATAATAATGTTTCGTTCAATTTCATCTTGTGTTCAATCCGGGTCTGCCGGAAGACTTTCTATGATACGGGGATTCATCTGTACGGCTATGTTTAATTCACGCCCGGACAATTCCCTGTCACCCAGTATCCCATAAACAGAACTGAAAACAATATGCGCGTAAGCGTCGTTAGTGATATCGTAAATATAAATAGACCTGCCGCAGACTTTGACAGGTTTTTTTGCGCGAAAGTAGGCAAAAAAATGTTTGTTCGCGAAATTAACTCCAAGCAGATGCATAACGCTTATGGCAAAAAATTCCCTGTCAGGGTTTTGAGGCATCAAAGAAAGTTTTTCGTTAGTCAGCAGAGGGGGGCACATGCACCACTGGGAATTTATGCCGTAATACGACGGTGATGCTGTCCCGAAATATGAGAGTATGAGCGCCGGTTTGTTTTCTTTTTTCCACCATTTCTCAAGATATTTAAGATCCTGCCCCCAATCCAGATTAGAGTCGGCAAGATATTTCCAGCCGTTTTTGGCTCCGCCGAAAAGAATATTGAATTGCGAAATGTAGTGCGGAAAAATTATCAGATTTTCGGCAAGAGCGACCAGCAGTATTGCCGGCAGTAAGCCGCGCTTCAGCACAATCATCGCGCGGCCGGCGAAAAGAAAAACAAAAGGCCAAAGAATTATTATGTGGCGTATTCCTATATTGAGATTGCTGCGCGTTGCAAACAATAGAAATGAAATGGAAGGAATGATATAAAAAAGCTCAGAGCGCGATATCTTTTTTCTTTGTAGCGAAAAAAGCGCTATGGCCGATATTATAAGTGAAACGAGGGTTGTTTTCAGAACAAATGCGGCGGGAAAATAAAACCACCATCCTTTGGTAGAGTACATACCGAAAAAATAGCTATTATGGCCTCGCCCCGCGTGATAGATGCTTTCCAGGATACCTTTGAGATAAATCCGCGGGAGAAATGATATCTTTGAAAAAAAAACAAAAACCGGCCGGAAAAATTCCGGCAAAACGCTAAGTTCTGTCTGTGAAAAGAAATTTCCGAAAACCGGTTCTGTGAAAAAACAGCAGCAGTTTATTATAAATGCCGTTACGGGTAATTGGATTAAAAAAAACAGGATAAATTTTCTTTTATCGCTTGCAAAAATAAAAGCTGTCAAATGAAAAGCTATGAAATAGAAAATGCATGTGAATTTGCTGGAAAGAGCCAGCGCCCAAAAGATTGCTGACGGGATAAAATTTTTCAAATCCGTGTTCTGTGAAAATTTCCAGAGAAAGAACGATGCTATTACGGCCAGTGCCGCGCTCCCGAAATCAGTAGTGACAAGCCGCGCGTGAGCGAGGATGTTAGGCGACATGCAAAAAAGGCCGAGCGTTATGATTGCCGCGCTTTTTCCGTAAAGCGCTTTTGACCATTCAAACAGAACGATGGCAAGGGGCACGCCTAAAAGAAGAATCAGGCAACGTCCAATAAAAAGAAGCAGGCCGGTTTTATTTTTTAGCGCGTAAAGAGTTTTTCTGGCGAACATAATATCTTTTTGTATGTCCCAGTTACGAATGCGCACTTCTTCTTCATTTCGTAACAAACTGTTCGCCGGAGGCGTTTGCAGGGTTATCAATCGTGAACCTATTGCCGCCCAAAGCCTTAGAAGCGGCGGATGCTCTATCCCGAAATTAAAGTTTTTAAATTTGTGATAGGCTATACCGTCGGATAGATGAAGAGATTCATCCATCGTGGGGGACTTATTGATAATGCTTAAAACTCCAAGCACAAGATAGAGCGCAATGAAAGAGATCTTCGCGTAATTATATAATTTTACTTTCGTTGTCATAATTCGAAGTATATCAAATCCATGAATAATAAAAAATTCCCTTCTGCGTTTGTCACAATAAAAGTTTAATTATACGAGATCAAACGACTTTCTCCCCTGAGAGACTATTTGGATCTCTTTGAAGCGCTAGACTCTCTAATGAAAAATTTTGAGGCGGAAAAGAGATTTGTAAAAGCCAGCAGCAAGACTGCCGGCAGCCAGAAACGCGCTCTTATTCCCATTGCGCGCAAATTCAGAAACCAGAAGTCCAAACCGTCAAAACGGTCTGCCGCACTTCCTTCCGATGCTTTTTTTTTGTACACTTGCGAAACGATAAATTTAGGAGGTTGTCAATGTTAGGATTCGGAAGAAAAAAGGAAAAGGAAGTCAGGGTTCTGATATGCCAGCATCTTGAGAACGTCCGCGCCACCGTGGAAAAAATGAAGCTCTCAATGAACGACTATCTCGCCGGCGATATTAAAAACGCCAAAGAGAACGGTTTTCAGGCGCATCTCCTGGAAAAAGTGGCGGACGCCGGACGCAGGGAGATAATAGAAAAACTGCACAAAGGGGCGTTCCTTCCGGTTTTCAGGGAAGACCTCATCCGGCTCGTCGCCCAGCAGGACAAAATAGCCGACAGGGCGGAGAGCTGCTGTGACTTCTTCCTGACTCAGAGGCCTGCCATTCCCAAAGAGTTCGTAGAGCAATTCAAAGAACTCATGAATGCTTCGGCCATGACGATCACTCCCTACGTTAAAGCCATTGAAAACATGTTCTCGGATTATGCTGTGGTCAAGACGAATATAAGGGAAGTCAATACGCAGGAAGAAAAAGCCGACACGGTTGAATGGCACCTCACGAGGGATATCTTCTCTTCGTCGCTCCCGCTTGCTGAAAAATTGCATCTGCGCAGGTTCATATCGCATGTCGTGTGCATATCGGATGTCATAGAGGACGCCGCCGACGATCTTGACATCCTGATGGTGAAATACCAGATTTAATCATTTCTGACACCGGACATGTTTAAACTTCTTCCAGGTATTTATCTCGGTTGGGGCCTCGGCGCGAATGACGCCGCTAATGTTTTCGGCCCCCAGGCGCATTCGGGCATAATAAGTTACCGAGGCGCCATTCTTTTTACTTCCATCTTCATAATGCTCGGAGCTATGATAGGCGGAGCCAGGGGTTTTGAGCACATAGGCGCGATGGTGCAGGGGCTCACCCCGGCGGAGATATTTATCGTGACGTTCTCAGCGGGCGTTATGATGAACCTGATGAGTTTTGCTAAAATCCCGGCTTCAACTTCGCATGCTATCGTGGGTTCCATGATAGGCGCGGGCCTGGCCGCGGGCAGCGCGGTGGATTATTCAAAGGTGATGAAATCCGTTTACTGCTGGATCGTCACTCCTATAGGCGCGGCGATCTTTACCGTTATTTTCTATCATCTTTTGAGTTTCATCTGGGCCAAGCGCATCAAGAACATCATGATGCTCAACAGGACAATAAGGATAGCGTCTATAGTCATCGGCTGTTACGGCGCGTATTCTCTCGGCGCTAACAATCTGGCCAATGTCGTTGGTATCTATGTTGAAAGCGGCATGATAGGCGCTTTCAACGCCCAGATCCTGGGGGGGCTGGCTATTGTTTTCGGCGTTGTCACATATTCAAAAAATGTGATGTCAACGGTCGGCAGCGGCATAACGGTGCTGGACCCTTTCAGCGCTCTCGTGACGATTTTAAGCGGCTCGCTGGTTCTGCATATTTTCGCTCAGATGGGCGTGCCGGTGTCGTCATCCCAGGCCGTCGTCGGCGCCGTTCTCGGCGTGGGCCTTGTAAAAGGCGCTAAAACCGTCAGTTATGGAAAACTGGCCCTGATATTCGCCGGATGGGTCGTGACTCTCGCGGGCACCGTCCTGTTCAGTTTCCTGGCCTGCAAGGCCTACACTAAATTCTTTATCTGAAAAAGCAATGAATTTGAAACGGCGCAGCGGATTAATCCTTCATCCCACAGCGTTTTCTTCTCCTTACGGCTCGGGCGACTTCGGCTCATCCGCCCGGGGCTTTATTGATTTTCTCGCCGTCTCGGGGATGTCTCTCTGGCAGGTTTTGCCTCTTCAGCACAGCGCCTTTGATTCGCCCTACGACTGCGTCTCATCCTGCGCGGGGAATCCACTGTTGATAAGTGTGGAGGGCCTTCTTGAGAAAAAACTTCTCCGTAAAAAACCGGAGATTCCCGGTTTCCGCGATGATAAGGTTCTGTTCCGTCGTGTTATAGCTTTTAAAAACAGGATACTCAAAGAGGCTTTTGAGAATTTCAAACCTGATAAATGCTTTGAGGGATTCTGCGAAAAAAATTCGGCGTGGCTCAACGATTACTGCGATTTTATGACGCTCAGGGAAAGGCACGGATCGCCCTGGACAAAATGGCCATTTTGGGCGAGGATGAGACGGGAACCGGACATGACGCGCATGCGCGAAAAAAACAGCCGGATTATTCTGAGGCACAAATTCATACAGTATTTATTTTTCAGCCAATGGAATGAACTGCGCCTTTACGCGAGGAAAAAGGGAGTAAAGATAATAGGCGATATGCCGATGTTCGTTTCGCGCGATTCCGCGGACGTGTGGGCGCACAAGGAACTTTTCCTGCTGACAAAAAATGGAAAACCGAAATCCATTTCCGGGGTGCCGCCGGATTATTTCAGCAAAAACGGACAGGTCTGGGGCAATCCCGTCTATGACTGGAAGGCCATGAAAAAAAACTCTTTCACATGGTGGAAGAGAAGGCTCGGATTATCGTTTGAGATGTTTGATTTCGTCAGGATAGATCATTTCAGAGGATTCTATTCATACTGGAAGATACCCGCGGAAAATAAAACGGCGAAAAAAGGCAGATGGACCAGGGTGCCCGGCCTTGAGCTTTTTGCCGAGATCAAAAAAACTTATCCGTCTGCGCCCGTAATAGCGGAAGACCTCGGTTACATACCGAAGCCCGTGAAGAAATTCAGGATGAAGCTGGGTTTTCCCGGCATGAAAGTGCTGCAGTTCGCCTTTTCGCTCGGCGATAAAAATCAGTTTCTTCCGGCTAATTACGAGAGAAACTGCGTGGTTTACACCGGCACTCATGACAATGACACGCTCATCGGCTGGTATGCGTCATGCAGCGTGTACCGCAGGAGGAACATACGCAAATACCTCGGGGAGGTGCGGGACCTGAATTCACAGATGATGGAACTTGCCATGCGCTCAAAGGCGGCTTTCGCTTTATTCCCCATGCAGGATATTCTCGGCCTGGGGCGCAAGGCGCGCTTCAACACGCCGGGCACATGGAGAGGCAACTGGTCATGGCGCATGGAAGAGATCCCCTTTGATAAAGCCCGGAGCATAAAAAAACTCTGTCTTCTCGCCCGCCGCAAATGATTTCTTCCCAAAGTGATAGGGCAGAGCAGGCGGTACCCGTAGACGGCTGCTCGCGAGTGCGGCTCGCTGCCAATTCGTTCGGGGCGCGGGTAAATCCCCTCACTCATATGGCCCGCTACGGCTACCGCCTGCTCTGCAGGTGCATAAACTGCCAATGATATACAATAGTGTCGCGCCTCTGAAGGAAAAGATTTCGGCGCTGGGCCTCGGCACATGGGTTTTCGGCGGCGGCAGATGGTGGGGTGAACAGGAAGACGAAGTCTCAAACGCCGTCATGGCCGCGGCCTTCAGCGCGGGTGTGAACCTTTTTGACACGGCGCCTTTCTACGGTTTCGGCCGCGCGGAAAAACTCGTGGGCGGATTTATTGCCGGTAACAGGATCAGAAAAAACATTGTTATCTCCACCAAACTCGGATTGGACCCGGACGCGCCGGGATTTCACAATCTGAAAAGGGACAGGATGAAAAAAGAAATAGAGGAAAGTCTTTCGCGTCTCGGGACAGATTATATAGACATATACCACATCCACTGGCCGGATCCCGCTGTGCCCGTCGGAGAAAGCGCGAAAACAATGAGAGGGTTTTATGAGGAAGGGCTGATAAGGTCTGTGGGTGTGAGCAACCACTCTGTTTCCGAGATGAGGCAATTTATGGAGGTCTGCCCGCTGCATTTCCTTCAGCCGCCATACAGCATGTTCAACCGCGGCATCGAAGAAAAAATACTTCCCTTCTGTGTCAAAAACGGCATCTCCGTTCTGGCATACAGCCCGCTTCACGGCGGCATGCTGACGGGCAAGTTTTTCAGGGAAGGATGTATTCCGCCCCGCGATCTGCGCCGTAAAAGCATGAAAGATTTCAGCGAACCTTTTTATTCCGCCGAAAAAAAGGCCTTCAGGGAAATAGAAAAACTTGCCGCGGACTGCGGCATTACGCCTTCCGCTTTCGCTCTTGCATGGGCAATGAGAGGAAAGGGCGTGAATTGCGTTCTGGCGGGGGCGAGAACGCCGGAGCAACTTAAGGAAAATTTGACGGCGGCGGAAGCAATCCCGAATAAAGCTGTTCTGTCACAGGCGGATAAAATCCTAAATGAGATGGCGGCAAAAACTTGACATGTTGAATTCCAAACTATTAAAATCAAAGCTATTGAATTTAAAACGGCGCAAATACCGGTGGTGACGAACTACCGCGCTGAAGCTGTTACGGAGCCGGATAAAATCAAACAGGCTCTTATTGACCAGATTGCGTCGCCCGTACTCTGGGTTGATTCTGTAAATCTGATGGTAAAAGCCGGGGCTGACACTTTTGTGGAGTGCGGCTCAGGAAACGTCGTGAGCGGTCTTATTAAAAGAACGGCGCCGGATGTCAAGACATTATCCGTCGGAGATACGGTTTCGCTTGAAACTGCTGTTGTTGAATTGAACGGTTAGAAAACCGGATAAAAATTAGGAGGTTTAATTACCATGGAAAAAAGAAGAGTGTTTATTACGGGATTAGGAATTGTTTCGCCGATAGGAATAGGCAAGGAAGCGTACTGGCAGGGGCTTATGAAAAGCGAATCCGGCGCCGCCCCTATCACCAATTTTGACGCGTCAAATCATTCCACGACTTTCGCCTGCGAGGTGAAAGGCTTTGATCCCGAAAAATATATAGATCCGATGAAGCTCAAAAAAATGGATAAATTCACGCAGTTCGGCCTGGCCGCCGCCGCGGAAGCCATGGAAGACTCAGGGCTGGACATCGGGAAAGAAGATCCTTTCCGCTGCGGAGTCATAGTCGCCTCAGGCATAGGAGGGATAGGCACCGTCGAGGAGGGGGCGAATATACTCACTTCGCGGGGCCCAAGGAGAATATCACCTTTTCTGGCGCCGAAGATGATAATAAATATAGCCGCCGGCGAAATAGCCATACGATTCGGCCTTAAAGGCCATAATTTCAGCATTGTTTCCGCCTGCGCTTCATCCAATCACGCTCTCGGTACGGCTCTGCGCACGATACAATACGGCGACGCGGATGTCATACTTTCCGGCGGCACTGAGGCCGCGATAACGCCTTTGGGCCACGGAAGTTTCTGCGCGCTGAAGGCTCTCTCAACAAGGAATGACGATCCAAAGACGGCATCCAGGCCCTTTGACAAGGACAGGGACGGCTTCGTGATGGCCGAGGGGGCAGGGATCATTGTGCTTGAAGAACTCGAACACGCCCGGAACAGGGGCGCTCACATATACGCGGAACTGGCGGGTTTCGGCGCCACGGATGACGCCTATCACATAACAGCGCCGGCGCCGGGCGGCGAGCCGTCGTCCAAAGCCATGGAATTCTGTATCAGAGACGCGGGGCTTTCCCCTGATGATATAAACTACATCAACGCTCACGGCACATCAACAGCTTTCAATGACAAAGGGGAAACAGCCGCCATCAAAGCGGTGTTCGGCGAGCGCGCGTATAAGATACCGGTTAATTCAACAAAATCCATGACGGGGCATATGCTCGGCGCCGCTTCGGCCAACGAGCTCGCGGCAACGCTTCTGCAGATGAAAAACGGAAAGCTGCATGCCACGATAAATCAGTTCACCAGTGATCCCGAATGCGACCTGGACTATGTTCCGAATCAGCCCCGTGATTACAAGATCACCGCGGCGATAGCCAATTCTCTCGGTTTCGGCGGACACAACGCCACGATCTGCGTTAAAACGCTGTAAGATCTGCGTACTGTCATTTCGAGGCACGTAGCGGCGAGAAATCTTTGTGTTGTAAATAGTTAAGATTTCTCCTAATTACATTCCCGCCATCCGCCACGGCAGACTTTCAGTGGCGGCCGAAGCGCGTCGAAATGACATTAGAAGATATTGGCTAAAACAAAATTTTCCACAAAATTTAAAATATTTTTTTGTAATTTGCGAATATATCTACTATAATTTGCCATTATGAAAAACGACAAGATAGGCGTTGTGGGGGCGGGGTTGATAGGCGGCTCAATAGCCGCTTACGCTTTAGAAAAAAAGAAAGAGGTCATCTGTTTCGGCAGAAATGCCTCGCGGCTTAAAAAGGCGCTGAGATCCGGCATATGCTCGCAGGTTACAACGGATTTTTCCCGCGCGGGCGAATGTGACATAATATTCCTCTCAACGCCCGTGGACACGATCATAGAGCTCGGTAAAAAAATAATACCTTTTATGAAAAAAGGCGCTATCCTGACCGACGTCGGGAGCGTGAAAAGGCAGATATGCGCGTCTCTCTTTCCCGCGGCAAAAAAAAGAGGCGTCTCTTTTTGCGGTGCCCATCCCATGGCGGGCAGTGAGAAGACGGGCTTTGAAAATGCCCGTCCCGATCTTTTCAAAGGAACGGTTGTCTTCATAGCAAAAGATAAAAATTCTTCGGCTCAGGGCGGAAAGATCCTGAAAAGATTCTGGGCGGGCGCCGGCGCCGAATGCGTAAGCATAGATCCGGAAAAGCACGACGCGTTCACATCTGTCACGAGCCATCTTCCGCATCTTATAGCTTTTTGTTTCGCTGAATCCTTCTGCCGTTTTGAAAAAAAACATCCCTCTGTCAGACGCGCCACCGCGGGGAGTTTTGAGAGCATCACAAGGATAGCTAAAAGCAGCCCTGTTTTGTGGAGCGCTGTTTTCGCGCAGAACAGAAAAGCTCTGATCCTGCGCGCTCGCGATTTCAGGAAGAGTCTTGACGCGATGATCCTATCCCTTGAGAAAAAAACATCCCCTCTGCGGACGCTGAAAAAGATAAGCGGAAATTATGAAAAATCTGATAATCAAGCCGGCAAAAAAAATAACCGGAAGCGTTAGAATACCTCCGGATAAATCAATATCCCACCGCGCGGCGATGCTCGCCTCCGGCGCCTCCGGCACCAGCGTCATAGAGAATTTTCTTTTGAGCGCTGATTGTAAATCCACACTTTCGGCTGTCGCGGCGTTCGGCGCGAAAGTGAAAAAAAAGGGGTCGACTATAACTGTAACGGGCGCGCCTTTCTCAACGCCTGCCAAGCCCGTGGACTGCGGAAATTCAGGCACAACGGTGAGGCTCCTCGCCGGATTCGCCGCGGGGCAGGGGACGGGAGCTGTTTTTACCGGAGACAGCTCGCTGTCTAAAAGGCCGATGAAAAGAGTGACGGAACCGCTTAAGCTCATGGGGGCCTCGATCAGCTGTAAAAACGGCCGTTTACCCATGCGTTTAAAAAAGGCCGAACTCCATGGAATAAATTATACGATGCCGGTTCCGTCGGCGCAGGTCAAATCAGCGCTGCTTCTGGCGGCTCTGGGTGCGTCGGGGAAAATAAAAATAAACGAAAAAATAATTTCGCGCGATCACACGGAACGGATTCTGAAGCTTTTCGGTGTGAGGATTTCCGCCGCCGCGGGAAAGATCAGGATGAAATGCCCGCAGGCGCTCAAAGCCTGTAAGATAAAAGTGCCGGGAGACATCTCTTCAGCGGCCTTTTTTATATGCGCCGCGGCGATCCTCAAAAGCCGGCTTAAGATCATGGACGTCGGGGTGAATCCCACGCGTACGGGTTTTTTAAGGGCCCTGAAAAAAATGGGGCTGAAATACAGTTTGAGCAATAAGAGATTTTTAGGGAAGGAACCCGTTGCCGACATTTTAGTGATGAAAAGCTCTCTTAGAGGCGCCGTCTTTTCGGCAAAAGACATGCCGTCGATGATAGACGAGGTGCCGCTCCTGGCGCTTTGCGCGACGCAGGCTGAGGGAAAAACCATTATCAGCGGCGCGGGCGAGCTGGCCGTAAAAGAATGCGACAGGATAGAGGCCACTTATTCCGAGCTCCGGAAAATGGGAGCGGATATAACAAAGCGTTCTGACGGTTTTATAATCCGCGGCCCGGTCAAACTGAAAGGCGCCGGCGTATCGGGCTTCGCCGATCACCGTATCATAATGATGCTTGCGCTGGCGGCTCTTGCCGCCGACGGTAAAAGTGTCATAGATGACACAAAAGGCGTGGAAATATCTTTTCCCGGATTTTTTAAGGAACTTGGCAGACACATAAAGACATAAGGAGCGAATAATGAAAGTGATAACAATTGACGGTCCGGCGGGCGCGGGAAAGAGCACCATAGCGAAAATAGCGGCGGCAAAACTCGGCTTCACATACATAGACACGGGAGCGATGTACCGTGCGATAACATACAAGGTGCTGAAAAACGGCGGCGATTTTTCGGACACCGAAAAGATAATCGGTCTCGCCGGGCAGTCCGATATACGGCTTGATAACGGGAAGATCTTTCTGGACGGCGAGGATGTGACGGATAAGATACGCACGAGACAGGTGACCAACAAAACTTCAATTATAGCGGCTCTCGGAGAGGTGCGGAAAATTCTCCGCGAAAAACAGAGGAGTTTTTCAAAAGAACAAAACCTGGTGATGGAAGGCAGGGATATAGGCTCGGTGGTGTTTCCCGACGCTGAATACAAATTTTATCTTGACGCCAGTATAAGCGAACGAGCACGCCGCCGTTGGGCGGAACTTCGCGAGAAAGGCGCGGAAGTCAACATGGAAGAGATCGTGGAGGACATCAACAAACGGGATAATCTTGATCTGAACAGGGGACTGTGCCCGCTTATCATACCGAAAGGAGCCTTCGTAATAGATTCAACGAATAAGTCTATTGAGGAAGTGGCGAATATTATCGTAACGCATGCGGGAAAATAATATTGTTTATCATTCTCTCAGGATAATCTTCAAAATCCTCGTGCTTGTTCTTTTCAGGGGAAGCATAAAAGGCTCTGTGCCGAGAGGCGGAGCCGTGATCTGCGCCAATCATCTTTCCAATCTGGATCCCCCTGTCATAGGCGCGATATCCACAAAACCGATACATTTCATGGCGAAAAAGGAGCTTTTTTCCAATCCTCTGTTCCGGGCTCTGATCCGGGCGCTGAACGGTTTTCCGGTGAACCGGGCCTTTTTCGACCGTAAAGCGTTCCGCCGGGCGATAGCGCTGGCGGACAGCGGGAAAAATATAGCCGTGTTTCCCGAAGGCACGCGCAACAAAAGCGGAACGGATAAGATAGGAGACATAAAAAGAGGCGTGTCCTACCTGATTTATCACACGAGTGTTCCGGTTATACCGGTGTTCATATCTGGCACCAACCGCTGGGGAAGGCTGGGAAGGATAAGGATTAGGATCGGCGATGCCATCGATCTGCCGGAAAGGAAAATGCCATATACGAGAGAAACGGCGGAAAGTATTTGCGGAAAAATAAAAAGTGCCCTCGAGAGAACAGGGAACGCCTGCCTGCCGGACAGGCAGGGCGCTTGACAATATGACAACAGCGGCAAAGAAACGAAAACGGATGACGATTGCCCGCTTCGCCGGTTTCTGCGGCGGCGTGGCCATGGCTGTTAAGGGCGCGGAAAAGCTCCTTTCCGAAAATGAAGTTTACTGTATAGGAGATATCATACACAATTCTTTCGTCATCGAATCGCTGAAAAAAAAGGGCTTGAAAACCGTTTCTTCCGTGGAAGAGATCCCGCCGCACTCGCACATGATAATAAGGGCCCACGGGCTGCCTCTTGAAGAAATATCGTCGCTCACAAAAAAGGGCTGTGTCGTACATGATTTTACATGCCCCATACTTAAAAAAATTCACAAAGACATAATACAGCTAAAGCGTAAAGGCCATGAAATAGCCATTATAGGCAACCCCCGCCACGCGGAAGTGAAGGCCTTTGTCTCCCGCGCCGGAGAGAAGGTGTCTGTCATATCAAAAGCTCTTGATGCCGACGCTCTTCCTTATGCCCGGTGTCGGGCGATCATATGCCAGAGCACGATAAGTGGCGATCTTTTTGTGAGTTTAGCCGCTAAAGCACTGGGCAAAAGCGCCCAGACGCTGGTGATTGACACGATATGCAGTGATGCCAAAAAAAGGAGAAAAGAAGCAGTGGCGCTTGCAAAAAAGTCAAAAATGGTTATAATAGTCGGTGACAGTAAGAGCAGTAACACAATGACCTTATCGGTTATTGTCGGAAAACACTGTGCTGTCGCGCTAATTTCATCAGCGGATGAAGTTAAAAAAAATAAAATCAGATATCCGCTCGCCATCGTGTCGGGAGCTTCCTCCCCGCGAGAGCTTGTTTTGGATATCGCCAGGAAGGTGTGTTGAATGAGTGAAATGAAAAATTTGATGGATGAAGTTGTGAATGCGATACCGGCGCTGGAAAGAGGCAGCATCGTTAAAGGTACAGTGCTTGATGTTTCTCTGGACATAGGTGTTCTTATGGACATAGGAGCGAAAGTGGAGGGTGTCCTCCCCCATTCGGAGATCCCGGCCATCGGCGGCGTTTCCGTGGGACAGGATATAGAAGTGTATATCTGCGATATGTCCGGAACGGATGGCCACCCGACGCTATCGTGGGCTAAAGCACAGAAATACAAAGAAGTGCACGAGCTGGAAAAGGCGTTTGAGGCGGGAGACGTGCTTGAGGCTCTGATAACGGAAAAAATAAAAGGCGGGGTCAAGGCCACCGTGAAAGGCATCACGGCGTTCATGCCGAATTCCCAGATAGGATATCCGCCTGTCAAAAACATAGCGGACACAATAGGTAAAACGGTGCCGGTCAAAATAAAAAAATTCAACCAGAAGAAAAACGATATAGTCATCTCGTGGCGCGATGTCGTCGAGGAAGATTATAAAAAGAACCAGGATAAATTCTGGGATGATGTGCGCGAAGGCGATGTGCGCGAAGGCACTGTAAAAGGAATAACGAAATTCGGGGCTTTCGTGGATATCGGCGGATTTGAGGGACTGCTCCACATAAAAGACATTTCATGGGGGAGAACCGAGAATGTCGCGGACGAGCTCCAGATAGGACAGAAAATCAATGTCAAGGTGACCAAACTCAATAAGACGAAAAACAGGGTTTCGCTCAGCCTTAAGGATACCACACCGCATCCGTGGGACAACATCAGTGAGAAATACACGGTCGGCAGCATACACAAGGGCATCGTCAAAGGAATCCTTGAATACGGCGCTTTTGTGGAACTCGCGCCGGGCCTGGAAGGGCTTCTGCATGTGAGCGAGATCTCATGGGCGAGGAACAGCAAACCCGCGGACCTGCTCACACCCGGGCAGGAAGTGGAAGTGATGGTGCTCAGCATTGACCGCGAGGCTAAAAGGATATCGCTTAGCCTTAAAAACACTCAGGAAAATCCCTGGGTAGCGTACACTCAGAAACATTCCGCCGGCGAGGTGATAGACTGCGCGGTCACGCATATAGTGAAAAACGGCATGACCGTTTCTGTGGGCGATGGGCTTGAGGGATTTATCCTTCTGAAAGATTTCTCGTGGAAAGAGAGGGTCGCTTCCGCCGCGGATATGTTCAGCGAAGGTTCTGAGCTTAAGGCTAAAATCCTTGAGATAATACCCGACGAGCAAAAGATATATCTCGGCATAAAGCAGCTTGAAGATAATCCTTTTAAGGGCTACTCCAGCGGCAGTGCCGTCACAGGCACCGTGACCGGTACGACAAAAGACCGGATTCTCGTGGACCTGAAAGACGGCGTTCAAGGTTTTGTGCACATTTCACAGGTCGCTCATGAGAAAACAGAAAATCTTGACGGATTCACCCCGGGCATGGAAGTGACCGGCGTGATCGTGAAGGTGAATGAGAACAGCTCTCAGGTGGAAATAAGTATCAAAGAACTGGAAAAAAAGAAAGAGCATGAAACGATGCGGCAGTATTATTCCACCGAATCCACGGGCTTCAGCATAGGCGACATACTGAAAAAAGAATGACCGTGCCGACGGCGGAGGACGTCCGCTCCATGCGGACTTCGCAAGGCTCAGCCGCGGGCAGCGGGGTATTTATCAGCCGGACAAAAATCCCCAGTTTTACTTTAATATTTTTTTTCACGGCGTTTTCCGCCTTTTTCGCCCGGAGCGCTCTCGGCGCGGACTTCGGCAAGAATCAGCTCTACACAAAAACTTTTGACTGGCAAAGTTGTGAAACAGAGCATTGTAAGATTTATTTTTATCCATCTCTGCGCGGCAAAGTGGAGAATATTGCCGGAGAAATAGAAAGCGCGGAAAAAGAGATATCTGATTTTATCGGAGTGCGCCTTAAAAAGAAAGCGAATTTTCTCTTTTTTGAAACTCATCCTGATTTTCAGTCCAACAGGCTCTATCCCGTCGGGTGGGGCACGGGCGGGTTTTCCGAGCCTATGAAAAACAGGTTTGTTATGCCTTTTTACACATCCCCCCGCGAAATGCGGCACATCATAGCGCACGAATACACGCACATAAACAGTTTTGACATATTTTACGGAGGTTTCTGGAGGAGTTTGTCCCTGGTGCGGACGATGGTTTATCCCATACCCTTGTGGATGCAGGAGGGGCTGGCGGAATTCTGCTCCGATATATGGGACCCGGAGGACGCGGCGGCTCTCAGGGATATTTATATTAATGACCTGTCACTCGCTGCGGATGACATGATATCTTTCTCGCATCTTGAGGGATACAGGGTCTATCTCGCCTATAAGCAATCACAGAAGATGATGATTTTCATCGCCGAAAAATACGGCGAAAAAAAGGTGCCGGAACTCATCCGCCAGTTTCCTAATGTGTGGGAACAGAACATCGCTCTTAAAAAAGTGCTGGACATAAACGCTAAAGATCTTGACCTTAAATTCGCCTCTTATCTGGACGATCTTTACGCAGATGTCTGCGCCAGCCGCAATTCGCCGGATGTGATAGCGGAGCCCATTTCTCCGGAATTCAGTTTTTACCGCTCCAGGGCGCCGCTGCTCACGGAGCATGGAGAATTCTTTATAAGCGACGGATACGGCTATGACGAGCCGATGATGAGGAAAAACGGCAAGATACGGAGATTCCTCAAAAAAAATTATTTTGACAGGATAGCGCCGGCTCTTGAATACAGCGACGGCGAGCTCATATTTTACGCCTGGAAGAACGCGAAAGCCTATATCGTCTATTATGGTGTTGAGGGCCGCAAAAAGGGCAAAATGCGCCGTATAAACGCGCCTTTCGCGGATGTGAGACAGATAAAGGCCTCTCCAGTCGGCGGGCTCCTCTTAGCCGCTGACTTGAACTGCCATAGCGACATATTCCTCTGGGATGACGGCAATATAACAAACCTCACAGATGATGCGGATTATGAGGATTCTTTCGCCTTTGACGCCCCGCGGCAGAGGATCATATATTCCTGCGAAAGGGACAAGCAGCTGGACCTGCGCGAACTGAAAATAGCCTCTGGCGAAAAAAACTGGCTGACATCAACGGAATATGACGAGAGGCGCCCGGTTCTATCAAAAGAAGGGCTTTTTTTTATAAGCGCCAAGGGCGGTTTCAGCGACATCTATCTCTCGGAGACGGTTCCTATTGCAACAATAGTAACCGTCCCCATTAAAACCATTGAAAATCTCACGGCCATAAAAACCGGCATTGATGATTTTGCCGTTTCAGACAGCGGCGAGATCGCCTTTGTCTGCCAGTGGAAAGGTTCGCGGCAGGTGTATCTTCTCAACCGCAGCACGGGGCCTTTCAAGGATTATCTTTCTTCCCGGGAAGAAAACTTTCTGAAAAGAGGGATAGACATAAAAACGGCCGGGCGACTTTCAAAAGATCGTGGAGATGACGCCGATTACAGCGTCGCCGGAATAACAGAAGACGCTCCCGTATTCGCTGTTCCGGAGTCGGAACGCGCGGCAAAGCCTTTTAATTTTCAGCCCTATAAAACCCAGTGGTCGCTTGACCTCATATATCCTCTGGCCATGTTCGTTTTCTCCGAAGGCGATGCCGACTTCTATCTCCTTAATTATTTTCAGGCTTCGGATATGATGAGCCGCCATGAGACATCCCTCTTTCTGCAATGGCTGTCTTCCACAAAAGACATGAATTATGATTTCAGTTATCTTTATAAAAAATGGAAAACAAATGTCGGGTTTTTCGCCTCGGGTTACAGGGACACGAGATGGACGACGCTTGAGGATGATTCGGAACTGCTGATCAAAGACAATAAGAAGAATTCCGCGGGCCTGCTGTTCCGCCGTCCGCTTGACCGCGAGAACAGGCTGGAACTTCAAATAGGCCGGACTGACCGTGAACGCCTGGGTTTCGGCGATTACACATCTTCCGCAAATGTTTCTTTTTACGAGGATTATGAGAATTATTACATGCTCTCACTGGTGAGAGACAAAAGCGTTTACCGTTTTATGGATGTGGTGAACGGCTCAAGATCCAATATAAGTTTTTTGCAGAGCCGCGGCAGCTTTGAGGGAGGGGAAGTCCTGTTCAGCACCTCCTCGGCAAAGGGGGACATCAATTACGATTCTCTGTATTTTGAGCACCAGCTTTTTCTGCCCCTGCGTTTCCCGGGCGACATTCTGGCATTGAGGCTGATGGGCCGTTTCTCATGGGGCCCGACACCGGAAGTCTTTGACCTGAGCCGCTGGGACAGGGTCAGGGGACTGAGGACATTCCCTGAGAGAAACCGCCTGGCCGTGTTTTCGGCGGAATACAGATTTTATATTTTCCCGAACATCGACTACAACCTTTGGTGGCTGCTGCCTCCGATGTTCTTCCAGAATTTGAAAGGCGTTTTATTTTATGATGGCGGCGAATGTTTTTCGCGCACCGATGATCTCACAAGAGACAACCTTGAACATTCCGTCGGTTTCGGTTTCCGGATGAACACACTGCTTTTCCAGACCTATCCTCTTATGATATCATGGGACAGAGCGAGGATGCTGAACAGGGATGGCTATGAGACTTATTTTAAGCTGGGTATCAACTGGTGATAAGCGGTAAAGCATGAAAAGTGAGAATAAACAAAAAGTCGTGATCTTGGGCGCGGGGCTCACGGGCCTGACGGCGGCGCATTTTCTTGAAAACCCGTCGGCGGGCGGAAAAAAAACAAAACCTTTCATACTTGAAAAAAAAGACTGCGCGGGGGGACTGTGCCGCACCGAGGAAAAAGAAGGATTTTCTTTTGACCACACGGGGCATCTTCTTCATTTTAAAAAAAAGGATTCGTTATGGAAAACTTTTATAGAGGACAGCCTGAAAATAGATCTGAAAAAGCACTCCCGCAGGGCGTCAATACACATCATGAACACTCTCGTGCCCTATCCTTTTCAGTATCACCTCGCTTATCTTCCCAAAGATGAAAAGGAGAAATGCGCCAGGGATTATCTGAAAGTTTATAAAAGCGGGCCGCATGCCGGTGACTCATTCAGAAAATGGGCTGAGGATTCCTTCGGGAAAAGGATGTCGTCGCTCTTTTTTCTCCCCTATAATCAGAAGCTATGGAATTTTAACCTGAACAAAATGAGCACGGACTGGATGGGCCGTTTTGTGCCGGGCCCCGATGTCGGGATGATCCTGCGCGGCGCCGAAAAAAAAGACCCGTCGCAGGCGGCCGGCTACAACGCTTCCTTTTATTATCCGCGCAGCGGGGGCATAGGCCGTCTGCCTCAGGCACTCGAGAAGGGCAAGAACATAGTGTTTAACGCCGCCGTCAGGCAAATAGATTTCCTGAAAAAAAAGATCTTTTTTGAGGGCGGCAATATGTCCTATGACACGCTGATCTCAACGATCCCCCTCCCTGAACTTCTTCATTATCTCAAAGGCGCTCCGCTGAACAGCACGGCTAAAAAACTCAAATGGACAAGTGTTTACAATATGAACATAGCTGTTAAGAAAAATTTCTCAAAACTGGGGCACTGGATATATTTTCCGCACGGGAAAATACCTTTTTACCGATTGGGTTTTTTATCAAATTTCAGTGCCGTGCCGGATAAATTTTCAACGATATATATTGAAAGTTCCTACCGCTCGGAAAGAAAAAAAATATCCGAATCGTCTGTCATGAAATTCCTTAACATCACATCCGATGAAATACTTGTCAGGAAAAACATTGATATTCCCTACGCTTATGTCATCTACGATATGACGCGTGAGAAAGCTCTAGCCGAAATTCAGGATTTTCTCACATCCCGCGGCATAATCTCTACCGGGCGTTTCGGCGGATGGAAATACTCGACAATGGAAGAAGCCATGCAGGACGGGTTTGACGCCGCTGACAGCGTGCTGTCAGCTAACTTATTTCCCCGGCTTTCCTGAGAGCCAGTTTCGCGCACAGCGGACCCACCAGTTCATAAGCGACTGTTGTGGTGACGATGGTGGTAAAAATCATTTCCCCGAACTGCGGGAGCTGGTCTCTGACCATGAGAGCCGCCCCCAGCGCCACACCCGCCTGTGTCACCAGACCGAGCCACATATATTTTTTTATCCTCACAGGCGCGGAGGATAAAACGCCGCCTATATAAGACCCCGCGAATTTTCCGAGTATTCTTACAATAAAATAAACCACTCCCACCGCTCCGATCGATGCAATAGTGTTGATTTTTAAATTGGCGCCGGCGAAGACAAAAAACAGCAGGTAAATAGGAGCGTCTATTTCATGCAGGACATCAAAATATTTCGTTTCATGCGATATGTTGGCCAAAACAGCACCCATGATCATGCATGTCAAAAGAAGCGGTATTCCCAGCATTTCGGAAATACCTATGCCTATAAAAAGAAAGGCGAGCATGAAAATCAGAAGATTTTCGCGCGTGATAACAAAATACGAAATTTTTTTGATAAGAAAAGTCAGGGCGGCTCCCAACAGTAATGCGATGCCTATGCTGCCTATGGAAAAAAACAGAACGTGCAGAACGGCTATATCGCTGTTGCCGGCGCCGGAGATGGTTTTTGCCATAGCAAGGGATATGGATATTATTATAAGGCACAAAGCGTCGTCAAAAGCCACAATGCCAAGCAGAGTGCTGGTGAAAAGGCCGCTCGCGCGGTATTCTTTTACAATCATCATTATAGCTGCCGGAGCCGAGGCGGAGGCCAGCGCGCCAAGGCACATAGCAGGCGCCCATCCCATAGAGAACATATATCTTGCCGCAAGCGTCACCATAACATATGCGCCCATCGCCTCGAACAGTGATATCACCGCAACCATTTTCCCTACCTGTTTTATATCGTTCCATATAAAATTTTGTCCTATATTGAAGGCAATGAACCCGAGACCTATATTTGAAATGAGGGGGGAAACATTTATAAGATCAATGTGCACTATGTTTATCACATCCGGTCCGGCGATTATCCCGAAAATTATGTAGGCCGTCACCAGGGGAAGACCTATCAGTTTAATCATTTTTCCGGAAAACCACGCACCGATAAGCACAAGGCCAAGACTGAATAAAATGTGCATTTAAGGATTCAGATGATACCTTTTTCTTTCAGGATGCCGATTACAATATCGAATTTCGTGAGCATCCCGGCAAATACCGGGCCTTTCAAAACCGGAATTGTCCCTATCCGGTTAAGATCCATCATCTGCTCCGCGGAAGATATTGTCTCGTCCTCCTGAACGGTCATTATTTTTTTTGAGTAAAGATCGTCAACGAGAAAGAGTGTCGCCGAATCGGGAGGAATG
>PHAM01000080.1 GCA_002841685.1 Elusimicrobia bacterium HGW-Elusimicrobia-2
GAAGGCAATCATTACTTGGCAGTTTACGAAGAACGATGCTCGGAAAAAACTTAATCGGCATTATGGGACTATCAGAAATTAATGTTACAGAGTACTACTGTCTTTGAGGAGATTATTTCTGTATATTTTGTTAGATGAACTTCCATACTCCCCGTTTGTTCATAGAACTTTCCCCTGGCTTTTTTAAATAAATATGTGCTCCCCTCCGTTAAGAGGGGCAACTTAGAATCGGCCCAAATAACAAATCGAATATTTCCCGTTGAATCACTTAACCTTCCCGACTGCTTTATCTTACTGGTTGACGTGTGGCAATTTATCACCTTCGCCTTAAAAGTTACAGCTACACCGGACTGCTTATTATCTTTTGCTAAAATTGTCTTAATGTCCATGATTGTTGTTGTTTCTCACGATTACATACTACCAAATTTCGGGCTCTTGAAGAAATGCGGCTTTAGACCAAATTCCTATAGGTATCTTTGTTTCCCCCACGCCATTACTCTTACTTTGAACTGACTTAATCTATAACAACTCGACGACGGTTGCGCCGTAGCCGCCATAGGAACGCGTGGCATAATAATATATGGATTTATAAGGGCTTGTAGAAAGATAGTCCCAGGTGATCTGCCGTAATACACCTCTGCCAATACCATGGATGATCAGCACTCTTTTCCTGTGTTTGACTACCGCGGCATCCAGAAAAGCCTCTATTTTGTTTTCAATGAGCCACGAGGATGTCCTATGAAGATCTATCGTCTCATCTATGGCTAGAATAGGTTCCGTATATTCTTTCATAGAATTATTTTTTTGTGGATTGCGTTGATTTTTTCTCATTTGCTTATAAATTTATCAAACATTTCACTGTTCAGTTCCCTGGCTTTTAGCAATATCCTGACGCAGGCAAAGGCTTATGTCAACCCATTGTCAACCGGTTATTTCTTTTTATTGTCAACCGTTTTTTTTACAAACCCTATCATGGCCGTTACCGCCCTGTTTGTATTTATCGTTTCTATGACTATATCGGGATATCTGTTTTTAAAAACCCTGAATATTTCATCCGCAAAACCCTGGCCTATTCCCCGTATATCTTTGAAGTCAAGAATTATTTTTTTATACTTCTGTAAATTATAAAGCAGCCTTTTCGCCTCAGAACGAGAAGGAATATATTCTTTTCCCGCGGCGAACAGTTTTACCAGAATAGAAGTTTTTACCCATTCATACTCATATTTTTCCCCGCTGTAAAAATCAAATATACTTTTTAAGTCCTTCCTTGAATTTCTGCTTATGTTAAATTCAACTGCTGTGCCTTTCCTGTGCCTGATGTTCTGTATCATCATATCTTTTTTTCTATTATCAAATCTTAACTCAGTATTATCACTTTGAATAACCAACTCGTCAGCAATTTTTGAAACATAAAACAGCCCCGCTCCCGAATGCTCGCTTTTTGCGGTTGTTGTTTTTCCCTTAATCAGCTCCTGTATTGCCTGAAATTCATCTTTCAGCTTGAATTTCCTGATAATGTTATTGAATATCCCTACCCCGCAATCTATGATTGAAAAACTTAAACTGTAATTATCCGCTCCAATGCATACTGCCACATCCGACGATTGTGAATGGTCTATGGCATTATTGAGTATCTCGGTAAATGAAAAGCCGAATATATCTGACACATTTTTCCTCAGTATGCTCTTCAAATTATATTTCAGCTCCAGCTCGCTGAAAACTTCATCTTCCCGTAACCCTTTAATAATATATTTTGCCCTGGATTGTATTCCTATCGCTCCGGCTTTACCACGGATCGCATATTTGACATTCTTTGTTTTTCCTATTTTTACTATTTCTCCGCTGACAACCAGATCTTTAACGTGTTTGTTTACTGCCTGTCTGGTAACACCCGTGATCGCCCGTATGTCGCTCACCCTGAAGTATGCCGTTTTTTTTAACCTGTCTATGATTGTTTTTTTTATATCCATGGTCTATTATGATTTATTGTCAACCTATTGTCAACCTGTTTTTTCTTTTTATTGTCAACCCGGCAGACTTTTTTGCTTGATATACGCTAAATCCTAATAAGTTTAGCCTTAAATTTTTGACACAGGCGGGATTACAGGTTTTTTGTTTTTTATTTCCTTGTATGTAATCATCGGGGGGTCGGAGACAGGGCAGATAAAAGAACATATCATGCAGCTCACACATTTATCTTTGTCCTGAACAGGCCTTCGTTTTTCACCGTCCCATTCAAGACATTGACCGCCGGCATCCTGACAGACGATATAACATTGACCGCAGCCGATACACCTGTCCAGGTCATATTCCGCGATACCCTGCCGCTTTAAATCAAAAGCATCAGTTGGATGAATATTGGGCAACGCCTTTCCCACAATGTCGCTGACGTGCCCGTACCCTTTTTCTGTCATGAAATCAGAAAGGCCTTCGCGCATATCCTCAACAATTCTATGACCGTAATGTATTACACCCGTTGTTACCTGCAGAGTTGAAGCCCCGCACAATAAATATTCAACGGCGTCAATCCATGTCTCTATTCCCCCGCAACCTGAGAGAGGTAGATTCAATTCTTTGCATTGAGCCATTTCCGCGATAAACCTCAAACCGATAGGTTTTACCGAGGGCCCCGAAAAACCGCTTATTGCTCCTTTTCCAAAGACATTGGGTTTAGGAACATAATCATCAAGACCGACTTCAGTAATACCCCGCACCGTGTTGATGGCGGTAATACCGTCCGCGCCGCCTTTTTTAGCAAACAATGCCGGTTCGTTTATATCAGTAATGTTGGGAGTCATTTTCGCGAGAATGGGTATTTTCACAACTTTTCTTACCGCGGCCGTGAATTTTTCCACAAGGTCAAACGCCTGGCCGACCTTCATTCCCGAGCCTTCAACAGTCATATGCGGACAGGAAAAGTTAAGTTCCAGCATATCCGAACCCGCGTCTTCAGACCTTTTCGCGAGTTCAACCCATTCATCCTCTGAAAAACCCATAATGCTTGTTATGACCGGATGTTTCGGCCAGTGTTTTTTCAGATATTTAATATCCAGTAAATTATCTTTAAGCGGCCTGTCGGACGTCTGTTCAACATTTTGAAGGCCGACTAACTTTTTATTCCCATAATTATATTTCGCCATTCTCGGAGACGGGTGTATAATTTTTGTCTTATCAATAACAAGCGTCTTATACGCGACCCCGCCCCAGCCCATATCAAAGGCCCGTCCCACCATCTCCGCCGTATTTGACACCGGTGAAGATGATAACAAAAAAGGATTCGGGAATTTCACTCCGCACATTTCTATGCTTAAATCTTTGGGCTTACTCATTTCTTTCTCCCCGACAGTTTCATTATCTGTTCGGCCGCGGCCTTGCCGTCACGCACTGCCTCTACGACGAGAGCTTCGCCCCGCACTATGTCGCCGCCGGCGAAGATCCTTTTATCAGTTGTTGAAACGCCGTCTTTTTTGGTCAGCGCCAATCCTTTCTTATCGTACTTTATCAGCGAACAGATGTCCCTGCTTTTTTCATCAGGTTTCAATCCTGTGGCGAAGATGAAAAAATCAATCAAAAGATTAAATTCCGTACAGGGAACCTCTTTGAGATTTGAAGATAAAAAATTATTTGGTTTTATCCAGTCCAGTTCAACACCCTTTAACCCCGTAACCTTTCCGCTTTTTCCAAGAAATTTCAGGACGGTGGTCTGGGGTTTGATGATTACAAAATTATCCCTGGCCATCTGGACTTCCGCGGGATTCGCGGGCATCTCCTTTTCCGTTCTCCTGTAAATCACATACGCCTTTTTCGCGCCCATACTCTTGCAGGTTGTGGCGCAGTCCATTGCCACCGCGCCGCCGCCCATTACCGCGACATTTTTATTTTTTATCAGAGCGGATATTTTTGAAATTTTCCCCGAGCGCAGAGATGTCAAAAATTCTATCGCGGTGGTAATGTTTCCCAGATCCGCGCCGGGGATGTTGAGTTTTTTCCCCTGCCAGATACCGGTTGCGATAAAGACCGCGCTATATCCCTGCTTTAACAAACTTTCCACCCCGTTATCCTTTATCGGCGAATTGAGTTTTATTTCAATGCCGAGGGCAATTATATCCCGCAGTTCCCGGGCGAGAAACTCTTTGTTTAAGCGGTATTCAGGTATGGCATATCTTAACATTCCGCCCGCCTCAGGCCTGGCTTCAAAAACTGTGACACTAAAACCTTCCCTGGCTAATGTCGCGGCGCAGGACAACCCTGCCGGGCCCGACCCGATGACGGCCACCCTGACATTATTCTTTTTTTTCCTGTCAAGAGGATTGAAACCTGTTTCCCAGCTGTGTTCCACCAGAAACCGCTGCAGTTTACCGATATTTATTGGCCTGTCAATGCCTGTGGCGCTGCAGGCCTTTTCGCACAACATTTCGGTCGGACAGACCGCCCCGCACACTCCGCCTAAGATATTATTTTTCTTGATTGTTCTGATGGCGCCTTTGATATTTTTAAGGTTCATCTTCCGGATAAATGTCGCGGGGTCGGTGGAAGCGGGACAGTCCCGGCTGCATGGCGCGTCATGACATAAAAGGCAGCGCGCCGCCTCATTTTGCGCTTGAGTCAGGGTATAACCTTTCTTCATTTAAATTCTCCTAACTCATCCAGTTGATTCTCTTGCCCTCGGGATTCCATTTGCATGTGATCTTTTTGATTCTTGTCCAGAACCGTACGGCGCTCTTACCGGTGATGTCGCCGGTGCCGGTTATGGAATCCTTGCACCCGCCGAATGAGAACGGCTCCCGCGGCACAGGCACGCCGACATTGACGCCGACCATCCCGACCTCTATATTATCGCAGAAAACCTCCGCCGCTCTTCCGTTTTGCGTGAAAATTGACCCGCCGTTGCCGTAGGGCGACGAGTTCGCGATCTCAAGCGCCTCGTTAAGGCTCTTGGCATGGACAACCGTCAGTACCGGGCCGAAGTTCTCCTCAACGGCGATCTCGGAACCGCGTTTCGCCTCTATGACGGTGGGGCCGATATAGAAACCTTTTTCAAGGCCTTTCGGCGCAACGGCATTTCTTCCGTCCAGGAGGATCTTTGCGCCGTCTTTTTCAGCGCGGTCAATGTATCCGGTGATTGAAATCTTTGCTTCAGCATTTACTATCGCGCTCATATTGTCGCCCGGAATAAATTTTTTCGATTCTTCTATAATTTTTTTTATTATCCCGTCGCAGTCGCCCACAGCCACCAGCACGCATGCGGACATGCACCTCTGGCCGGCGCATCCAAGGTATGACGCGGCAATATTGACGGCGGAGTTATCCGGATGAGCGTCCGGCATAAGTATCAGATGATTGTTGGCCGACCCGAGCGCCAGGCATCTCTTATATTTGGCGCTGGATTTTTCATACACAATTTTCATTACAGGCGTTGAACCGACAAATGACACCGCCTTGATATCGGGATGTTCGGTCATACCCGTGACTATTTCACGCCCGCCGCAGACGACATTAAAAACACCGTCGGGAAGCCCTGCCTCTTTGAGCATCTCGCCAATTTTTATGGCGCAATACGGCGCTTCGCGGGAAGGTTTCATGACCATCGTATTGCCGAGCACAATCGCATTCGGGAACGTCCAATGGGGCACCATATGCGGAAAATTAAATGGTATAATTGAGGCAACCACTCCAAGCGGGATAAATTCTTCACGGCTCTGCACACCGCCGCTCACCCTTTCGGAATCGCCTGTGGCCACCTGCGGCATTGAACAGGCAAACTCGGTAAGTTCCAAACTCTTTGCCGTCTCCTGCATTGACTCTTTGAGATTCTTTCCCATCTCGTCCTGCATTATCTGGGCGCATTCTTCCAGATTTTTAGACAGCAGTTCATAATACTTGTAGAGTATCTGCGCGCGGTCCTTAATTGTTCTGGCGGACCACTCGGGAAACGCCTTCTTCGCGGCGGCAACGGCTTTATTCAGCTCATCAATTCCAGATAGAGGAAATGTTGAAATGACACTGCCGTCCACGGGGCTTATCCGCTGCGCTCTTTTTACACCCGCGGGGCATGACGGTTTCCCGTCGATAAAGTTGCTCAATTCACCATATTTCATTTATTCCCTCCTCTTAAACAATACCGGATTCTTTTTCTACGATTCCCATTGTTTTATCCAAAGTCTTGATAATAAAATCCGCATCTTCTTTATTAATGCAGAGAGGCGGCTTTATCCTTATAACATTTCCCGCCATAGCGCCCTTGCCTATAAACAGCCCACCGTCTTTACAGAGTTCCATCATCCTTAATGTTTCCGCCGCGGCCGGTTCTTTGGTCTTTCTATTTTTAACAAGTTCAATTCCAAGCATCAAGCCTTTACCGCGGATATCTCCGATGATCTTGTGTTTTTTCTGAAGTTCCTTTAAACCTTCTTTCAGCTGTTTGCCTATTACCTGGACATTCTTCCTGTATTCCCTTTTCTTGATCGTCTCTATCACAAGAC
>PHAM01000081.1 GCA_002841685.1 Elusimicrobia bacterium HGW-Elusimicrobia-2
TTTCAATCCTTTTCATCGGAACAGCCCTCCTTTACATATCTGTTCCGATTATAGCACTTCTCCTTTTTATGCGCAAGTATTTATTGCGTTCCATATAAAAATAATCGCTGATAGCTGATCTCCATGGCGCTTTTGTCAGCGGGCGCGCTCTTTTTCTCCTTGCAGAAAACAGATACCGTCAGCAGTGACAGTGATAGAAATCCTATAACTAAACTTTTCATAAATCCCTCCATTTTTTCAATTCCCCTCCGCAGGGATAAAGGAAAGTATAATAAAAGCACTGTTTAGTCAATATCTCATCCGATTGCGCGAAGATTTCAATAGACAGCGCATGAATCTTGTGCTAAAATCAGCGAGGAAGATTTTGGCAATAGCAGATAAGGAGGTATTGTTATGGTTGAATACAGCGAGTTTAAGGGTAATCAGATGATTGTTTTAAAAAAAGATGAGAACGACCACTTTCCTTTTCAATTCGGCATTAGCAAGGCAAAGAAAATCGTGGAGAATTTTGACGCGATAAAAAGCTGGGTTGAAAAAATGGAAGCTTCAAAGCTGGCCAAGCCCGCGCCTGCCGCCGGAGAAAAGGAGCCTCTCGCATAGCAGGAACGCAAAAAGACAGGCATTCCTGTCACGGCGAAAACGCTTGACGAGATGCGTCCGATGTGCGGGGAGTCGGGTCTGTCCGGCTGCGACTTTTGTAAAATGGTGGCAGGTATTCAGTTATTCTAAACAAAGCGCGGTTATTGACAGATGCGGGGTTGTTAAATAGACTTTACATATGTTAAGTGAGGTTAACACTAATGGCTATTGATAGAGCGCTCGACAGCGTGCTGAGCACAAACTCAAAGATAAGTATCGTGCGGCTTTTTGTGGCGAGGAGGCATGATTTTATAGCTTCCGGACGGGGAATAGCAAGGTTAACAGGCATAACTCCTCCCGCCGCGCACACTTCCTTAAAAGCGCTTTACAATGAAGATATTCTTAAGCGGGATATCGTCGGGAAACAGCACATATACCGGCTTAACACGAAGAGCAGGGTTGTAAAAACCATTCTTGTTCCCGCATTCAGCAATGAACAATCGGTCATGAAAGATATAGGCGCTTTTATTAAGAAGAAGTTAAGAGACAAAAAAATAAGCGCGGATATTGTTTCCGTTGTTCTCTATGGAAGCGCGCAGACCGGACGCGGCATAAAAAAAGGGGACGTGGGTATTGCCGTAATTGTAAAAGATGCAAAGCGCGTAAAACGGATAAAAAGTGTGTTTGCCGAGGACATAGCGGAAGCATTTTATGAATATTTCAACGCGCATCTTGATGTTTATCTGAAAACAAAAAAGCGTTTTAAGGAAATGGTGAAGAATAACGCGCCGCCTGTTTCCACGCTTATGAAATCTTACTCGGTTATATACGGAAAAGATCCCCGTGATTTAGAGCGATGACGCCAAAGAAACAAAAAATAAAACAGGAAGATAAATCAAAAGTTTCGGCATTTTTAAAGAAAGCGGAAGATAACTTTAATCAGATGCGGACAGCCATTGAAGAAGAAAATTTTAATGCTGCCGGTACTCTGGCTGTTCAATGCGCGATATCTTCAGCGGATGCGATATGCGTTTATGAAAATGAAAATTGCAGAGAATTTTAAGATATGAATAAAAACGAATTAGCATTGCTGATGTCTCAAGGAGAGGGATATAATCTTGAATTTAAAGAAAATTATTCTAAAAACATCGGCAGAGAAATATGCGCTTTTGCTAATGCTTCCGGCGGTACGATAATAATAGGTATCAGCGATAATGGACAACAAACAGGTTTTAAAATTTCAAACAGAATCAAATCTGAAATTCAGGATATGGCGAGAAAATCAGAACCTTCTATCAAAATTGATATTGAGAAAGCCGATACGGATTTGGTCGTGATTAGCGTGTTTGAAGGAGAGAATAAACCTTATTCTTACGGCGGAAAGTTTTTCATAAGAGAAGGCGCGAACACACAACAGCTTGCAAGGGAAGAAATTAGAACTTTTTTTCAAAAGGAAGGAAGAATTCTATTTGATGAAATGCCCAATAGGGATTTTGACATAAAAAAAGATTTTGATAATTCCAAGTACAGCAAATTTTTAGCAAAAGCAGGCATTTCCGGCATTGCCGATAAAAAAATTGTATTGGAAAATTTGGGGCTTCTTAAAGATGAATGTATGAAAAATGCGGGAATCTTGCTATTTGCAAAAAATATTGCGAATTTTTTTATTAATGCTTCAATAACCTGTTGCATATTTAAAGGCAAATCAAAAACAGAAATTTTAGACAGAAAAGAATTTGCTTCTGATATATACTCAAACTATGAGAGCGCAATTTTATATTTACAGAAAAATCTTAAAACAAGATATGTTATAAAAGATGCCGGTCCGAGAAAGGAAGTTCTTGAAATGCCGGAAGAGGTTTTAAGAGAGGCGATATTAAATGCGATTCTCCACAGAGATTATTTTGAAAAAGGCGCTTGTGTGATGGTGGAAATTTATTCGGATAGAATTGAAATTAGCAATCCCGGCGGCTTGGCGGGCGGTCTAAAACCTGAAGATTTTGGTAAAAAGAGTTTATCAAGAAATCCGCTATTGTTTGGATTGGTTCATCGGCTTGGTTTAGTAGAAAAAGTTGGTTCGGGCATAGAAAGAATGCGGTTAGCAATGGGGAATGCCGGCCTTAAAGAACCGGTTTTTGAATTTGGAACATTTTTTACAGTAAAATTAAAAAGATCTGGTCAGGCGGACACCCAGAAAACACCCAGAAAACACCCAGAAAACACCCAGAAAATAGTAGGCGCTATTTTAGAGAACCCCGCAATAACAATAAAAGAATTAGCCCGGCAATTAGGGTTATCTCAGGATAGTATAAAACATCACGTCTTAGTTTTAAAAAAGAAAGGCGTTATAAAAAGAGTTGGCCCCGATAAAGGCGGACATTGGGAAGTTATTAAGGCTATTGGAGACGGTTCCTAAAGAAATGGCGGCAGGCTTTCAGTTATTCAGTTATATGGGAGGAAGGGCGGGATCATGAATGACGGTGCGCAGCGCTACGCTGTGATTTTGAAAAACGCGGAGGATTTAGAGCCGCAGCGCCTGGCGCCGCCCTTGAGCAGGGCGTTGAAGATAGCTCTTTACGACGCCGCCCGGCAATCAAGGATGCACAGAGGGATTCCGGCGAAAAATCTGGACGAGGGAGCCGCTAAGAGCATAGCATCGGAATTTGAGGCGTCGGGTATTGACTGCGCGGTCGTGAGAGAGGAATCCATCGCCTCTATGCCGGAAGCGCGGAAGGTGCCGAAACTTGAGATGATGGAAGATGGCCTGATTGTTTTTCCCCTCGATGGCAGAGAAGAACTGAAATGGGACGAAATAGCGCTGATCGCCGCCGCCACCACCGAGAACAGAGAAACAAAAACCACCGTCAGTCAGATCTCTCCTGGCATGGGCAAAAAAATAGCCGGGTTTGGAATACTGATGACGACGGGAATTCCTTTAAAGATGGGAAAAACAAGAAAAGTTGAAAAAACAGAAACGACAACAAAATTAGAATATTTCGCCGAGTTGTTCGCCGGCAATCCGCCGCGGAGATTTAGAATTGATGCGGAAAGTTTTGATTTCACCTGCCTGAAAGAGAAAATATTCCCTAATATTTACAGCAATTTCACTCTTCTGGTAACAGAACTGGTGAAAATGGCCCCGCGCGCGTTATTAAACAGGGGCGTGCGCAATTTTCTGAAACCCGGCGAGGGCGAAAGGTTTTCTTATACTGATAACGAAGACTTCAATGCGGAAAATCGCTGGCTTTTGACACTTCGGAACATTTGACGCGCTGATTGGGAAGGTTACTGAAATAGCGTACAATTGACCTTTGGGCGCTTATATAATAAAATTTATGCAGGATTTTGGAAGAGGCAGACAGGAGTGATGAGATATGAATACAGCTGTTTTTTACGGGCGTTTTGAGGATGCCAGGTATAATTTTTATGTTTGGAGCAGGGGGAGCGTTTTCGCGAAACGCATTGCTCTCGCGGGAGGGATGGCTGTTGTCACCGGGCTTCTGGCCCTGATAAGGATACAGCTCCCCTTTACCCCCGTTCCCGTGACGGGGCAGACGATGGGCGTTCTTTTGAGCGGCGTCGTCTGCGGGCCGATGTTCGGCGCTTTCAGCCAGCTTATGTACGTGGGCGCGGGTATAGCGGGTGTGCCGTGGTTCGCCGGAGGGGCGCAGGGCTCCCTCGCGACGCTGGCGGGCCCCACGGGAGGTTATCTGATGGGTTTTATCCTCGCTCCCGTTGTTTCGGGGTATCTCACGGACATATCTTTCGACGGAAGAAAGCGTCTGCCGCAGTTTGTAATAATGACGGCCTCCACCGCAGTTATATTAATTTGCGGAGCGTGTTATCTTGCTTTTCTTATGAAATACGGTTTTACCGAAACTTTGATAAAAGGCGTCCTTCCTTTTATCCCCGGGGATATGGTGAAAATCATCGGCGCCGCCGCGGCAGGTTCGTTAATTCTTCCGAAAAAATCTTCTATGCGGAAATGTAAAGGATTAAAAATTTGACGAAAAATAAAATGTGCAGGATACGGGCTCATCATTTTTTGTGTCTTTCAGGTTTCCAGAGTTTCGGTTACAGCGATGATTTTACAGATAACATGGGAAAAATAAAAAGTGAATTATTGGATAATAACACAGCCGTGGAAATTGTGCGCGATTGTGACGATATTTGTTCATGCTGCCCTCATAAAAAAGCCGGTGTGTGCGGAAAAGAAGGGGCTGTGCCGGCCGCCGATATGGATAAAAGTGTTTTGGAAAAGCTCGGATTTGATGAAAATTTAAAAATTAAAGCGGCAGAAGTTTTCAACCGCATAAAAGAAAAAATGAAAAAAACGAATGATTTACTTAGCGTGTGCGCAGGTTGTCAGTGGCATAAAAAATGTCTATTTTTCACGTCAAAAGGAGAAATCCTGTGGGGGTGACTGTTCTCGCGGGCTCGCAAAACCCCGTTAAGATAGACGCTGTGAGAGAGGCTTTCTCACTCTATTATGAGAAAGTGAAAGTGACGCCCGTATCCGTTGACAGCGGCGTGGGTATTCAGCCCGTGGGAGCCGACACTTTCATAGGCGCTGAAAACAGGGCGAATGCTCTTTTACAAAAAAATAAAGCTGAAAAACTCGGCGCCGATTTTTTCGCGGGCATTGAAGGCGGCATAATAAATCTGCACGGCAGATGGTTTTCTTTCGGGGGTGTGTGCATTATGGATCTCTCCGGCAGAAAAGGATTCGGAAGCTCCTCCATGTTTGAGCTTCCGGGAAGTATCGTCAGGGAATTGCTCGCGGGAACGGAACTCGGCGATGTGATGGATAAAATACAAAACGGCCATAACACAAAACAGAAACACGGCGCCGTGGGTTTTTTCACGAAGGGCAGGATAGACAGGAAAAAATTTTATGAGAGCGGGATAATCTCGGCGCTCATACCTTTTGTGAACAGGAAATTATTTGATGAGCTTATCTAAAACCGTTAAATTCCTGAAATACATAATAGGTTTATTCCTGGTTGGTTATTTCGCTTTTATGCTTATGCTGGCTTTTTTTCAAAAAAAATATATTTATTATCCGGCTAAAGAAATTATAACAACGCCCGGACTCAAAGGCATGGAATACGAGGATATATATTTTGATTCATCCGACGGCGTCAGGCTCAACGGCTGGTTTTTTCCGCCTTCCGGAGCGCGGGGCGAAATAATCCTTTTCTGCCACGGCAACGCGGATAACATCTCATACTTTATTGAAGATGTCAGGATGTTCACCGAACTCGGCCTTGGCGTTTTTATTTTTGATTACAGGGGATACGGCAGGAGCCTCGGACAGCAGAGCGAGACGGGGACATATTTTGACGCGGAGGCCGCGTGGGGGTGGCTCACAAAAGAGAAAAAAATCCATCCTTCCCGCATTATCATAGTGGGCAGATCCCTCGGCGGCGCCATAGCCGCCTGGCTTGCCAAAGAACACAAGCCGCGGGCGCTTTTCCTTGAGACGGCTTTTACCTCGGTTGAGGACATCGCTTCCAAAACCCATCCTTTTATCCCCGTGAGGTATTTCCTGAGGTACAAATACAGCACGCTGGACTATCTTTTGAAGGTGAAGGCACCCGTGCTGGTCGTGCACAGCAAAGACGACATCGTTGTACCATTCATACACGGTCAGAAACTTTTCGCCGCGGCTGGGGAGCCGAAGAAATTCATTGAACTATCCGGCACTCACCGCAACTGTTTTTTTGAATCCGCGGAAATTTACACCGAAGGCATCAAAGATTTTCTGGAAGTCACCCGCTAAACACATCAGGCGGCATTTCCAGGCAGCTGAAGAAATCGCGGCGGGTAGCATTTCCAGCGGGCCATATGAGCGAGGG
>PHAM01000082.1 GCA_002841685.1 Elusimicrobia bacterium HGW-Elusimicrobia-2
AAGAAATAAAATTGTAATTATTGCCGGAGATTATTATGGGATTTTTGACATCGAGGAATTGATGATTTTGGCGGGTAAACCCCCCGATGATTTTTGGAGGACCAATCCTGATAAATTTAGACATGAATACGATTTAATTCGCGGCAAAAAGTGAACGGCGTTTTTTTATCAAAAAATCCTTATGGCAAAACTTCAGTAATAGTGTCCATCAATTTGAATTTAACGGGGAATGTTGATACAATAAAAAATATTAATTTTCATATTCCGCCGCGATAGGAACAAGGGGGGGACAAAATGAATTGGATGCTGGTACTTGTTTGTCTTTTACTGATGATTCTGTGGTTAAATTTCCGGGTAAATGAGCTGGAAAAAAGCAGTAAGGCCATGGGATACTCTTTCCAGAGTCTGCTGGATAAGATCGTAAAATTACGGAAGCGGGTGGAGCGAATAGAGGATGAAGTGAATATCCCCCGTCCCGAAGGAAATAACGAGGCAGGTTGGAATAGTTGAATAAATGACGACGGCAAGCTGAAAATGGAAAAGAATGTAGGACGTTCCAATACTTCCTGAAAAAGAATGCAGGACGTCCCAATACTTTCCAAATACTTTCAGAAATTTATCAAAGTTTACAACAGGAAAAAGAAAAATACGGGCTCTCCGCCATTATCGTATGAAATTGGATTTTTCGCAGCACATTTGCTAACATTCAGACATTAAAATTTATTCCAAAGGAGATTTGGCATGAAAGTTAATTTACTTAAAGAAGCAAAGAAAGAAGAAAAAAATGCCGTTAAGTTCCTGAGGGATCTGGTCGCCATTCCCGGCGAATCCTGCGGAGAGAAAAAAGTCATTGAGAGGATCCGCAAGGAGATGCTCAAGACGGGTTTTGACAGCGTTAATATTGACCCGATGGGAAACATCCTCGGCAAAATCGGCCGCGGCAAACGCATCATCGCCATGGACGCGCACATAGATACCGTCGGCGTGGGCGACATCAAGCAGTGGAAATGGGACCCTTACAAAGGCAAACTTGAAAAAGGCTTAATTTACGGACGGGGCGCGGTGGACCAGCTCGCCGGAATGGCGGGGATGGTTTACGGGGTGAAGCTCCTCAAAAAACTCAATCTTATGGATGATTTCACGCTTTACGTTGTCGGCAGCGTCCAGGAAGAGGACTGCGACGGTTTGTGCTGGCAGTACATAATCAAAGAAGGTAAATTAAAACCCGAATGCGTTATTATAACCGAACCCACAAATCTTGACCTGTACATAGGACAGAGGGGAAGAATGGAGATAGGCGTGACGACAAAAGGCAAAGCCGCGCACGGCTGCATGCCGGATCGTGGAATCAACGCTATTTATAAAATGAGCGGCGTAATTAAAGAAATAGAAAAGTTGAATGACCGCTTAAAGAAAAACGCTTTTCTGGGGAAGGGTACGGTTGTCGTGAGCTATATTAACTGTAAAACACCGTCAATGTGCGCCGTGCCGGACGAATGTTATATTCAGCTCGACAGGCGTCTGACGACGGGCGAAACAAAAGAAATCGCTCTGCGCGAGGTGCGTGAAGCCGTAAAGAGGGCAGGCGTCGAGGCCGAGGTGAAACTACTCAAATATGACAAACCGAGCTGGAAGGGTTTGAAATATCCGACGGAAACTTATTTTCCGACATGGATACTCCCGAAGAATCACAAACTCCTCAAGGCCGCCGAAAAAACATATCTAGGGGCACTGGGCAAAAAAGCAAAAGTTAGCAGGTGGATATTCTCAACGAACGGTGTCGCCACAATGGGAATGTTCAAAATACCGACGCTCGGATTCGGGCCCGGTAATGAAAAATACGCGCATTCGGTCAATGATCAGGTACCGGTGGAGCATCTTGTCAAAGCCGCCGCGTGGTACGCGCTTTTCCCGAAGACATACTGCCAAATAACAAAAAAGAAGAAACATGCGTGAAGCTGTAGGAATAGGAGAATAAAAAAATGAAAGGAAAAGAACCCATCTTTAAACTGCGTTCGGAGTTAAACTATCTGAACCGTCTGGACTTTGATATGTACAGAAAGGATTTTCTGCTAACGTGGGAAAAATCACAAAATGATATTCTCGCGACGCTGACGCTGGCTCAGATAATGAGAACCATGTACAGGGATAATGTAGCGATGCGCGCTTTTCAGACGGGCCTCGCCATATCGCAGTTCCGCGATAAATCCACGAGGACGCGTTTCGCTTTCTCATCGGCCTGCAATATGCTGGGCCTCGGCGTTGAGGATGTGGACGACGAAAAAACTCAGGTGGCGCACGGCGAGACCGTCAGGGAAACCGCCAACATGATATCTTTTCTGAGCGAGGTCATAGGCATCCGCGACGACATGTACATAGGCCGCGGACACACCTTCATGAAGGAAGTGGCGGGGGCTCTTGACGAGGGTTTCAAGGAGCGGGTGCTCAACATGAGGCCGGCCGTCATAAACCTTCAGAGCGACCTCGACCACCCGACCCAGACGATGTCGGACCTCCTGCACCTTCAGAATTATTTCGGCGGCATTAGCAATCTCAAGGGCAAAAAAATTGTTATGAGCTGGGCTTATTCTCCGAGCTACGGAAAACCGCTCTCGGTGCCGCAGGGGATAATAGCCCTGATGACCAGGTTCGGCATGGATGTGACGCTGGCGCACCCCGAGGGTTATGAGATGATGGATGATATCGTCGATCTGTCGGCGAAACAGGCGAAGGAATCCGGCGGTTCTTTTAAGGTGTCGCACGATATGAAAGACGCGTTCAAAGACGCGGATATTGTGTATCCCAAGAGCTGGGCGTCATTCAGCGTGATGAAAGAAAGAACCAAACTGCTTGAGAAAAACGATTCGGCTGGCCTCAAGGATCTTGAAAAGAAATGCCTCACCGAAAATGCCAAACACAAGGACTGGCTCTGTGATGAAAAGATAATGTCCACCACCAAAGACGGGGAAGCTCTTTATCTCCATTGTCTGCCTGCCGATGTGCAGGGTTTGAACTGCAAGGCCGGAGAGGTGACGCATGGCGTTTTTGAGAAATACCGCATTGAAACATATAGGGAAGCCCGCTATAAACCTTTCGTGATAGCGGCGATGATCATGCTCTGCTGCTTCAGGGATCCCGTGGCCGTGATGGAGGGTTTTTACAGAAACAGCAAGAACCGCGCCGGATGAAAAAAAGGCTCGCCGAGAGCTCCATACTTTTCATAAGCATAACAAAGTGGGTAGTGCTCTCGTCAGTTATCGGTCTTGTCGTAGGGCTTTCCACTTCTCTTTTTCTGAAACTGCTTGAGGCGGCTTCTTCTTTCAGCGGCAGTTACAATTATTATTTTCTCGCATTGCCGGCGGCTATGTTTCTGAGCGCCCTTGTTATAAAGCTCGCTCCCGGCGCTGAGGGCCACGGCACGGAGAAAGTGATAGAGGCCGTACACAAAAGGAGCGGGAAGATGTCTCCCGCGATCGTGCCCGTGAAACTTTTAGCCACGCTTTTAACTATCACCGCCGGCGGTTCCGTGGGGAAAGAGGGCCCCTGCGCCCAAATCGGCGGCGGCTTATCCTCTATCATCGCGGATCTGTTCCATTTTGACGACAGGGACAGGAGAAAGCTCGTGATCTGCGGCATCAGCGCGGGTTTTGCTGCCGTTTTCGGCGCGCCCGTGGCCGGAGCCATCTTCGGCGTTGAGGTGCTCCTTGTGGGCGGGATACTCTACGAGGTGCTGCTGCCGAGCATCATTGCCGGTATCGTATCGTATGAGATCGCTGTTTCAATGGGCGTCTCATATTTCTATAAGCACATAGATATGGCCGGCAGGTTCACGCCCGCTGTGCTTTTTCAAATGTTTGCCGCGGGAATATTCTTCGGACTGTGCGCCACAATATTCATTGAATTTCTGAACAGGGGGAAAAGGGCCGCGTCAAAAATCCCGCTGTCCTCGCCCTTAAAAGGTTTTGCCGGCGGCCTTATCCTTATCGCCCTGACTTTTGTGTTTTCCAAACAATACCTCGGCCTGGGTCTCAGTACGATTGAGGGCGCTCTGCACGGGGCGAAAATCGTCTGGTACGCTTTCCTGGTCAAAATAATTTTTACGAGCATCACGCTCAATATGGGCGGTTCGGGCGGAATAGTGACGCCTCTGTTTTTTGTCGGAGCCAGCGCCGGCACTCTTTTTGCTTCTTTAAGCGGCATCGATCCGGGGCTCGGCGCGGCTGTCGGAATGGTGAGCGTTCTCGCCGGAGCCGCGAACACGCCGATTGCCGCCGTGATACTTTCCATGGAGCTTTTCGGCGCCGAGGTGGTGCCGATGTGCGCCGTGGCCGCCGGCGTGAGTTTTCTTATGACGGGGCACAGGAGCGTTTACCCTTCGCAGAAAATAGCCCTTAACAAGTCAGCTTCCATATATGTGAAGCATGGCGAAACGCTTGAAGATATTATACCCATAGCGAAAATAAAACTCGGTAGCGTTACGGACAGGCTGCTGAATATCATAAAAAAAATATACGAATGGAGGAAAAAATGTTGAACAAAGCTGAAAGTGCGCCGTGGCGTGCGAAATCCGCCTGCGGCGGAAAAAACGCGATGACCATGATGAGCGCGGATATGCTCGAAAAATTTATGAAAGATGTTTTTATCGGTCTGGGTGTTAAAGACGAAGACGCCGCTCTCTGCGCCGGGGTTCTCATAACTGCTGATAAAAGGGGAATAGATTCCCACGGAATAGCGCGGCTCAAAAACATTTATTATGACAGGATAAAAGAGGGGACACAGAAAGCGACGGGCGATTTCGAGATACTGAAAGAAAGCCCGACGACGGCTCTTCTTGACGGGAAAGACGGCATGGGTCACGCCATATCCAAAAAAGCCATGGATATGGCAATACAAAAAGCAAAAGAATACGGTACGGCCATGGTGGCGGTTAAAAACTCCACCCATTACGGCATAGCCGGTTATTATGTCATGCAGGCCGCGGAGTCGGATATGATAGGCATAACCGGTACCAACGCCAGGCCCTCTGTCGCCCCGACATTTGGCGTGGAAAACATGCTCGGCACGAATCCCCTGACGATAGGCCTCCCTACCGACGAGGAATTTCCTTTTGTCATTGACTGCGCCACTTCCATGGCCCAGAGAGGGAAAGTGGAAACATACAACCGCCTCAACAAAAAACTGCCGGAAGGCTGGGTCATAGGGCCCGACGGTTTATCTAAAACCGACGCTTCCGCCGTGCTGGATGATCTTGTGAGCGGCGCTGCGGCGCTTACGCCTCTGGGCGGTATAGGGGAAGAAACGGCCGGATATAAGGGCTACGGCTACGGCGCGGCCGTCGAGATCCTTTCGGCGGCTCTTCAGAGCGGGCCCTTTCTTAAAATGCTTTCGGGCATAAAGGACGGTAAAAAAGTTCCCTATCATCTGGGACATTTTTTCATAGCGGTAAACATATCGTCTTTCGTCGAGCCCGCTCTTTTCAGAAAAACCGCGGGGAATATACTCAGGAATCTCCGTGCGTCAAAAAAAGCGCCGTGCCGCGACAGGATATACACAGCCGGAGAAAAGGAGCATCTCGCATGGCAGGAGCGCAAAAAGACAGGCATCCCCGTCACGGATAAAACCATAGCCGAGATGAAAGTGATGCGCGACGAGCTGGGCCTTGCCGGCGGCGACTTTTAAAAAGTCCGAGGTTTCTTTTTGACCGTTATTTCTTAGGGGTGATTCTTTCCGTTATCTCTTTGCCCGTTTTCACTGAAACGCCTGTGATATCTATGTATATCACCTTCGGCAGAGGGAAAGAGGATTTAGATTTAATATATATCTGACTGACAACGGACTCTTCGCCGTTAATATACATAAGCGCCCGCGCCGTGGTTTCGTCTTTATCTCTTGTTATCACGGCTTTGATCGGGTTTTCAGGGAGGGATTTGACATAGAACCCAACTTCTTCCCTCGTGGCTGTTGTTATTTCTATGCCATAACCTATTTTCTTTTCAATAGTGTTTAAGGGTGCCGTTGTCGTGCCTTTCTTTCCGTACATGATCCAATAGATGTTCACGGGGTCGTTTATGGAGAAGCCCGCTTCATCCAGCGCCGCCTCGTAAATGACCTGATTCTCGTTCAGGCTGCGCGTTATTATATGCAACGCATTAAATAGATGCGCATAAGGATTTAAGGGTTTCATTAGGATGATCCCATTGGGTAAACTGATTTATAAGGGCTTTTTCGAGA
>PHAM01000083.1 GCA_002841685.1 Elusimicrobia bacterium HGW-Elusimicrobia-2
GTAGGGAGAAATCTTGCTCGGGACAGGCTCCGTGAGGAATCTTAGATTTCTCAGTCGTAAAAACTCCTTCGAAATGACATACAGTGTGAATAATCCAGAAAATCATTTTCCAAAAAATGGATACCTATATGCCTGATATCGGGTTTTATTGTTCTATTTAATATTGTTCCCCGAATACTTGTAAGAAACGAAGTGACTGAATTAAAAATAACAACCCGCGATTTAATCACTGCCGTCGCGGAAAAAAATATAGCGGAACTCGAAAGTGTGCGCCAAAAAATTCTAATACAGATATCCATACTCCTGCCCCAGATTATCAAATTCGCGATAGGCGCCTTTCCTTTTATCGCCTTTCTGACAATTCTACTGCTCATGTACGCAAACCGCGCTACAACAAATAAAAATGACAGCGAAAAAAGCTTTCTTTTCCTATCGTATATCGCCTTTGTTCATATAATAATCGCAATTATAAAAATAATCCCTTTTTTATTTTTTATCCTGCCCGGAATATACGTCTACGTCAAACTGCTCTTTGTCTCCTTAATAATGCTTGAAAAAAGATGCAATGCCCCCACTGCTGTTAAATTAAGCTGGAAGATTACGAGCGGGCATTTTTGGAAGTTGTTCTTACTTGTCTTTATTAATTCCGGCATTCAGCTGATCGTATTACCCACTATAATCGGTGAAATTCCCGCGACCGGATTTGTCAATACCGCGAGAGCCGCCGCTTTCCGCATAATATGGGAAAATCCTGCCTGAAAAAATGCGTTTAATGGGGACGGTTCCTATTACTTAATCGGCAAGCCCCAATTTCTTTCTAATCTTGCTGAAATCCACTTTTACAGCCATATCATTCTGCCGCCTGTTCTGCATCCGCTCTATATAAGAAATCAATTCTTCAACCTGCCGCCTTCCGTCTTCCGTCTTAACAGCTTGAAGCGGGGTTTTATTTCCCAATGCGGGAATCCGGCTTGTCAGCCAGTCTTTGTAATAATATTCTTCCTGATTCCTGCGCAGGAGTTCCCTGACTTCCGGTTTGGAATAGAGATCTTTCTGCTCTTGCTCAAATTTTTCCATTTCCTCCTTTGTGGGCGCGGGCATAGCGTCTATATCTTTTGCCTCCGTCCTTTCAAATTTAACATACCCGCCCAGCCTCTTTTCAAGCAGACTTACAAGTTTCTCCGCCCTGCGGAATGAATTGACCTCACATTCAAGATACCCGCCCTTTACAGACATAGTGCCCAAAATATTTCTTGAAAAACTTTCTCTTTTCTTCCTGCCCTGCCTAAACCATATCCATATTTCGTTTTTTGCGTCATAGTCAAAATTTCTCATTGAAGTGAGTTTCTGCGCAAGCCCTTCACTTTTAATAATTTTAAAGAAAATTTTTGTAAACATCATCCTGTCGCCATCAGTGTTTATCAGCTTCGGCATGGGCGGCAGTTCCCCGCGCGGCGGCTCCTGAAAACTTCCTCCCAATATTTTCTTCGCCCAGTTCGGCAGCACATCCTTGCATGATTCCCTGAAAATATCCTCGTCGGAAAGACTCATTTTTTTGTGTTCTTTTACAAATATTTCTTTCTGCACCTTCATAACTTTTTGAAATTGAGTTTTTGTTTCAGGCGGGTAAATGTACGGCGGCGAGTAAATATACGCGTCATCAGGCACACCCATAAACCTCGTGAACCAAATCTCGCCGGCGGCCGCGTCTTTCTCATAGGGTTCGTTAATCCTGCGCGCCCGCCATTCTTTTCCTTTGTAAAGCTCCCTGAAAACGATTATGTCTTCCGAGACATCTGTCACCTCGTAAAATGTGTCGTAGCTTGCCGCCATTATCCTGATCAGTTCCTGCCCGCGGCCGGCAAGATTCTGAAAATGTTCCGTCTTCATAAACCTCTCGCAAACAGTTTCGTTTGTTTTACCGAAACGGAAATCAAAAAGCAGCCAGTCCACGGACATGGTGACCGTCACCCCGTCATCCTCGCCCGGCCTGAAATTCTCTTCAAAAAAATCATAGGCCTCCTTGAGCTTGCCCCCCTCTTCATCAAACTGCATCAGGGACTTCGCGAACATCATCACCCCTTGAGCCAGATAAACATATTCGTCAAGAATTGTGCCTGTCCCGAGCTCATTATATTTTGAAAAATTCAGCTCTTCGTTTTTTCCGCAGCATTTTTTATACTTCTTCCCGCTGCCGCAGTAGCACTGATCATTCCTGCCTATTTTTTGTCCCATAATTTTATCAACTCTTTTTCAAGTTTTTTGCCTACCATAGGCAGGCAAGACCTGCCCCATTTCTATTAAAAAGTATCAGAACCGTCCACATTTTACACAAAAGTCGATAAGTCAATGAACATCCTTTTTTTCTCAAGCTCATTGTCCCAATACTTTAAAGATTGCATCAAGTTTCTCTTTTACCTCATTTTTTATTTCTTCAGGTTTAGACAATAATGCAAGTTCGTAATAACGCCCTTTATAAACTTGCAGTGGTCGTTTAACCCTGTTGGAATACATTTTAAACACTCGCTCTATAAAATCACTCATTTTAGTTTCTATCCACCAACTATCATCCGAATTCTTTAAAGCTATCGGAGGAACGAGATCGTTAATTATCGTATTCATCACATTAATATCCTGTTGATGAAATAAATCTGCCGGCGGCTGCTTTACATATCTTGTTATCACTGCAGGCATTGGTAAATAATTTTCTATTTCGTTTCTACTCCACATTAATTCTTTCAATTTTCCTGTTTTGTCAAGTTCTATATTTAGATGATCAAATATTGCTATACCTTTTAATGTTGGAACAGATTCCAAGAGAGCATAAAAATGTTCTCGCGCATCACTTGGCCGGTTTGTCACATATTTTACAAAGGGATTATTTAAGAAGTTCTCCACGGGATGTTGCAAAATTATAGCGAAAGCTTTTAATATTGCTAAATCTGTACTGCCCTCTAAATATATTATCCGCCTTTTATTTTCTGCCAATAAATATTCCTCAAAACCAAATTTTGTCAACGATTTCACAAGCTGACTTTTATCATTAACGATATGCGGGTTGCCAAGAAATGCTACGATAGTGTCTTTCCCGGCGGCTTCATTTAACACTTTTTCAGAATGCGTTGCAATAATCAGCTGCGCATTTTCTTTTTTTATAATTTCCGATAATTGGTTGTATATTTCTTCCTGCCTAATTATTTCCAGATGAGCATCCGGTTCATCTAGTAAGAGTATGCTGTTCTCCCCCGCAAACATATATGAAAATAAAAGTAGTATCTGATGGAACCCCCTGCCGGCATTAGACAAATCCATTTTGATCCCTGTATCTTCTTTGTATAACATTGTTATTTTTCCTGTCGCTTGATAATAAACAGGCGGTTCTAATTCAACCGCGAATAATCTTTTAATTATATCTGTCAGCTCCACCCATTTATCCTTTTTTTCATTCCATATACGCAAGCATAAATTCCTTAATACTTCCGCGGTACGACCTTCCCCGATTAAGCTCTGAATGGATCCCGGCTGCAGCATATGTTCCTCGGTAGCCAGCCCAGACATCGGCGGTAAAAACCCTATTTTTTCTTTTAACGCTTCTTCCGGAAAGTCTTTCGGCTCACCGGTTTTTTCATCTTTCAGAATTCTGCAATAAATTGACTCCTGATTAGCGAAATCATATTCAAATCCCAATTCCCATGTTTTCCCATCAGTAAATCCTTCGGCGGAAATTTTGATTACAATATTCTTGGTTTTTGATTTCCCCTTAACAAAAGTGCCTTCTCTCACATGAAGATTCTTCCACAATTGCTTAGCCGAAGGAACGGGAACCGCTAATATATCTTTACGATTTATGGTTACCCCTGTCCTTTGTTTTGCCTTAGTTTTTTTTCTATTCTCTGCCCATTTTCTCATGCCCAATTCCCATAAAGCAATTGCCTGCAGAGCAGAAGTCTTGCCGGAATTATTAGGCCCCGCAAAAACAACAGACGAACTTAAATCAATTTCGGTCTTATCCAATCTTTTAAAATTCTCAATGCTTATTTTACTTATCATAAATTTGCTCCCTTTATTACTTTTACCTCATCACCTATTAAATCATATAATTTGTAAACCAGTTCATCAATCAGACATTCACAATTTTTCTCTTTAGCTACATTTTACGGGTTCCTCCCGTTTAAAACGCCGTCCCCACCCAATATGTCTGATTCCCCGTCCGCTTCTCTGCCTTTCGCTATAAGATAACCCCGCGCCCGTTCCGTCAGCTTGTAGCGATTCACGATATCCCAGAATGACCTGCTGTGATTCGGCTCTATAATATGCGCTATTTCATGCATCACCGCATAACTCCGAACCCATTCCGGCATCCGTGCAATACTGTGCGCAATACGGATTTTGCCGGATTTATAACTGCAGCTGCCGAATTTGCAATTCTGGTTTGTGACATATTCAATCGAGCTGAGTTTTATTTTTCCTTCAAAATATTTTTCATTCAAGCGTTTGAAAATGTTAATCAGGTCATCATCTTTATTAAGCTCTTTCTTCAGCTTTTTTCTTTCAAATCTCCTTTGAAAATTCTTTATGACTTTTTCAAGTTCTTTCTCCGGCATATCCGCCGGGGCGTTAACATACATTATATCGCCCTCAAGCCGCGCGCCAATGGTTCTTTCACGCTTTCCGCTACGTATGATTTTTACTTCCATACTCGTTCAAATTTTCTTTTTTTTCTTCTCAAGACCCGACTCCTTTTTCTTCTGTCTGGGTTATTTCATTTCCGCAACACTTTTTATACTTTTTTCCACTCCCACAGGGACAAGGTTTATTGCGGGGTATCTTTTTGTGTGTTCTTGGAATTATCTTCTGAGACGCTCCAATATAATTAGTTTCTTCATCCTCAAGTTCATCTATTTCTTTTTGAATCTCATCGGCTTTATCAGAGTCCCTTTTTTCATTATAAACGCTCCATAATTTATCCAGTATAGCCGGTCTGTCTCTTACATCCACAACGGCAAGCCCCTGTTTCAAAATACTTTCCGCTCTGTCTAAATCGTTTATTCCATCTTCGTCACCGTAACTTTGCCAAAAACAGTCTGACCACCTTACCCATCCCTCTCCCCATCCAGGATCCTGTCTCAACCATTTTTTATACAATCTGTTTGCTTTTCTAAATTTTCCTAATTGTAAATAAGATTCCGCTATTGCGCACTTGAAATTTTCAATTCTAAAAGAATCTTCCTCAGGAAATCTTTTGAGAAAATCCCGGCAGAATGAAATTCTTTTTTTAAGATATTTTTTATTTTCAATTCCGGCATTCCATAGTTCATCCTCAAGGTCATTTTCCATATTGGAAACGGGATATGTTCCCCTGAATTTTTCATCAAATTCTTCTAATGTTTTTATATCTCTTTTTTTCATAATCTTGAGAACGTCATACCAAACGCATAAAAGTATTTCACACCCGGAAATGACGTTATAGTCATCAAGTTCATCGTATCCGTATGCCATTCTGTCGTCTACCATTTCATAATTTATTCTTTTCGGAAACCACCTCTCCCATAATACGGTCAGCCATATCCACACACGTTTTATTTCCATATCAGTCGTGTATTTGCTTTGCAGATTAGATTTTTTGAAAAACCATTTTGAAAGTTCTTCGGCCGATGTAAATTCCCGGGATAACTTATTCAAGATTTTTTTGCTGATTTTTATTCCAAAAGAATCAAGTTTTTCAAGCAATTCCGTATCGGTTAATTCGCTGCCTTGGGATAATAAAGGCGAATGCCTTTCTTTCTCAGGCCGATTTTCTTCAATCCTGTTTTCAGCAATATAAGACAATTTCATAAAGCACTTGCCCCCCTTCTTCTTTTATTGCATCTTTTCTTAAAATGTCCTCTAATAATGTCCCATATTGTCCCTTAGTCTGCATTATTCATACTCCGATGACAAAAACAACAGTCTGTCATTCCGAACGAAGTGAGGAATCTTAGATTTCTCAGTCGTAAAAACTCCTTCGAAATGA
>PHAM01000084.1 GCA_002841685.1 Elusimicrobia bacterium HGW-Elusimicrobia-2
GGATGTTTAAAGTTTAAAAGTGTTGAGATGAAGAATAGATTTAAAAAATAGATTTAAAAAAGGGGCTTGACAAAGGGTAGGTTTTCAGAGATGAATAATTAGGGCTATCTCTGCTAATTTTGATTTTGTTAATACTCTCAAAATACAGCATAGAACTTTTTCTTGAGCCATACATTTGAACTTACAGGGTTAGCTTAGCGCTTTTTGCGCGTTTGGATGAATTTTTCTATGCTTCTGTCGTAAGACCTCTCGACGTCATCGGGAAAATAGCAGGCGGGAAGTTCTCCCATGCCCCTGTGATACCTGACGCATTCACAGCATTTGCCTTTCCTGCCGCATGGCTCGTAACTACAATTGCAATCCTTCAGGTTTCTCTCAATATTACATTCCATCTTACTTCTCCTATCATCTCAAAACCGGCTCGAGTCCGAGCCGTATTACCCCTTTATTTTTTATCTGCCTGTTTGCCTGAATAATACTTCTGATTGGGGCTTGTGAGTTTCTCCGGCACTGTCGGATGAAGTAAACCCTGTTCAAGAAGAGGATTCAATATTTCTTTTCTGAAATAATCTCTATTGCTGATATTGATAAGCTCCTGTATTTCTTCTCTAGTTTTGGGAATCTGACAAAACTCTGATATTTTTTTATTTCGTTCAGCTTGCATGGTAGCCTGCATGGTAGCTTGCATGGTAGCTTGGGGGGTAGCTTGGGGGGTAAGCGGTATTATCATTTTAAAAATATCGTCTTCTATCAACTGGGGATTCGCCCCCGAATACACTTTGCAATATTTATACAGATTCCTAACGCCCGACCCCATTTCATCAGCGCGCCCTATTTCCCTGAAAATTTTAGCGATAACCGGGTTTTTGGGGAATGGAGAAAAGTTTGCAGGGTCTATTAAACCATGTCCATGGGATTTATTGCTGTTTTCCGTATAAACATGATTTTTTTCAATGATAAATTTAGCCGGAAACGGATTGATGTACTCCCTGTGAATAAGCATATTCCCGGCAACTTCCCTGAAAATACGGTCTCTGATGTTTATCCTTTGGTCTTTTTCAAGATAAAATTTGTCGGGAAGATGCTTTTCAACGAAAGCCATAATCCTGTCATAACTTTCAATGAGATTTGTCCTGATATCATCCCTGTCGTCATATCTATCCAGATTTTCTTTTCTTAAAATTGCGTCAGTGCGTAAATGCGGCAGAACAGACAATATAACGTTGTCCTTCCCGAAAAGCAAAACAGCGGCAAGAGTAAAGCCCTCTTTTCCGCTTTGATAGTCTTTTATATAAAGCTGCGCACTTTTTAACAATTCAAAATCATCCAGCTCAGCCCATGGATGCCCTGGCTTGTGATTTACCGCTAATTTCCGAACCCTCTCAATTAAATCCTTTCTTAAATCCTTAATGGCCAGAGCGGAATAAATTTTATTTTCCGAATACGATGTTTGCTTTCTAATGTATAACGCTGTCACAAGATTGGAGTTATCAGTAATATCAAAATCCCCGTCCTCATTCCTGTCAAATATTCTCCCGCTGCACCTGTGAACCTGAGAACTTTCAGGAACATAAACATAAAGAATTGTTTTGCCGCTGATTACAATTTCTTCAATTGAAAGATAGCACGAAGGGTTAATTTTTTGAGGATTGTTTATTGCTGTCGCAAAATCTTTTTTTATCTTGTCTTTACAATTTTTATCAATTCCGGCAATATCGCCATTATCTTTTACGCCCAAAAGCAGTTCTCCGCCGAAACGGTTCAAAAAGGCGCATATAGTTTCAAAAACATTTCCGCTGATATTGGTTTTGTACTCTTTAAACTCAATCCGCTGATTTTCGCCCTGCCTGATAATTGCTTTAATTTTTGATGTCTGCATTTTCACAATTTCCTTATTAATTAAATTGCTTTCTATCATCTGCCATCACTGAATATATTACAATAATTTCCCGAAGAACAACACGAGAACGCATTTTTTTTCTCATACGCTGGCGCGGTCATCCTTTTTCGCGGCCTCGCATTTTTCCGAATACGGGCAGGCGCGGCAATGCTCGCCGGGACGCGGCCGGAAATCGCGCGAGCGGATACCGCCGACGATCTTATCCAATGTTTTCAGAAGAGCGGCCTCTTCCATTATCCCGGCGTCAACGATTTTGCCCGTAGAAAGAAAGAAAAGCCCCAGCTTACTGACGGGTTTCAGTCCGAAAACACATTTACAGCCGAGGGCGTAGATATTCATAGGCAGAGCGTATGGCGAAGCGTCCGCTTTTTTGCCTGTCTTGTAATCGTAGATCTCATAGGAATCTTTCTTTTTTTCCACACGGTCTATCGCGCCCTTGATATATGTGTCCTTGAATTTCAGGATGAACGTGCTCTCTCTCATAAAAGGCGGGGCGCTAAAGGCGGATGAAAGGAAATTGTCCGCCATGACCCCGGCGGAGGCTATAAGATGCGGGAGAAGAGACTCCCTGACGCTCTGCCTGAAAAAATCATCGCCACGGCTTTTGTCAAAATGTTCTATCGCCGTGTGCAGGACATTCCCCGTTTTTATGTGATCCTCCGAGACGCTGCCGGTTTTTTTCAATATATAATCGTTCCTGTATCTCAGAGGGCAAAAATGATATCCGCTGATCTCGGAAACGCTAAAGCCTTTTTTGATCTTGGTCTCAATGACAGTCTCTTCGGAAAAATATTCGCAAGCGCCGTGACTGCGGAAAACGGGTATCATCTTTTTTTTCGTCTTCCCTTTATCCTCAAAAACTCCCTCCGCGCGGCAATGAACGGCCAGCGGGGAGAATTGCTCCTTGAGCGAAAATCTGTCGCCTTCACCGTCAAGAAAGAAAGACAGCAGCGGACTCAATTTTCCTTTAGACGGGCGCCCGAGAAGATAAAGCCTTTCCTTCGCGCGGGTCATGGCCACATAAAAAAGACGCCATTCCTCATCGGCGATCTTCGGCTCGACGTTTTTCGGTTTTTTTTCCTTCTCCGCGCGCCTGATCGTCCCGCCTGTGATTTCCCAGGGCATGGATAAACGATCGCGGATCGGGAACTGCGAAGGTGTTATGTTCGCCACAAAAACCACTTTTCTCTCAAGGCCTTTGATCTTGTGCACCGTCATTATATCCACGCAATCCGACGAATCCAGCGCGGCGTCCGATTCCACCGCCCCCGAGCTGTGTTTGTCCGGCCCGCCGATGTACTCCAGGAATTCCGAAAGAGAGGGAGCCGGGGATGTTTTTTCGTAGTTCAAGGCCAGCTCCAGGAATTTTTTTATGTTAGCCAGCGCCCGAAGACGGTAAACGCCGTCAAAATCGGCTTTCACCCATTCGGTCAGTCCGCAGTCCAGTATAATAACCATGATGTATCTGTGGATGGAAACCCTGCCGGGAAATTTCCTGTTTTTAAGAAAAAAATCCACTCTCGCCCTTTTGTCTTTCCCCGGCCTGTCTCCGGCGTCAAGAAAAGCCTCAAAAAGTGACACTCCCCTTTTTCTTTTAGCGCCGAAAGAATAAATATCCTCAAGCGTAAAGGCTACCATGGGGCTCGTGAGAAATTCAAAAAAAGCGCTGTCATCTCCCGGCGCGGCAAGGAATTTGAGGATAGCTACGATCTGCTTTATCTCGGCCCTGTCGTAAAAACCGCCTCCGGAGGCGCTGAGGAAATCTATCCCTTCATCCCTGAACACTTTTTCATAATCGGATATGGCCGTTTTCATGCTCCTGAGTATCACGGCGAAATCACTGTTTTTTAAGCCCTGCTCTTTTTTCAGCCGCTTGATCTGGCTCGCTATATAGAGCGCTTCCTGACGGCGGTTTTCCGCTGTCACGATACAGACCTTCTCCCCGGCGGGAGCGTCCGGGCGCGGGGACAGCAGATGATAATCCTTCAGTTTGCCCTCTATCAGGTTGGCGAAATCCAGCACGCTCTTAACACTCCTGTAATTTGTGGACAGACTTTTGGTTTTGTCGGCCTTCTCTTTTATGCCGGTTAAGTTTTCCGGCGTCGCGCCCCGGAAGGAGTAAATGGACTGGTTGAAATCCCCGACGACGCAAAGCCGCTGCGGATCTATTTTCATAAAGAGCTCCATCTGCACGGGGCTCGTGTCCTGGAATTCATCTATAAAAACAAATCTGTATTTTTCGCGCAGGGCATCTCTCACATTTTTGTGCCCGTCCAGCAGCCTGTAAGCCTCAAGAAGGATCTGCGGAAAATCAAGAGCCGAACGCTCTTTCATATTGCCCTCGAAAATCTTGTAAAGTAGCCGGATGAAGGGTATGAAATTCCCTTCTCCCTCCCACCTGAAATCAGCCAGGTCATCAGGCCTGATTAGGCGCAAGCGCAGGTGCGTGATAAAATCGTATAGCTCCTTCGCGCTGCGAAGGTCGATGGGCGAGACCGGTTCCATGGTGATAGTGTTCCTGGCCTTATCTATGGCCTTCCTGAAAAATATGTGTTCGCTGCCTCCCGACAGTATCTCAAACTTGGAATCTATCCCGGCCGCGGCGGGGTTTTCTCTCAATATATCCGCGCAGAAAGCGTCTATCGTGGAGATATTCAGGAAGGGCATCATGCGGGGCTCGCCCAGTTTTTCGATTATCCTCTTCTTCATCTCCCCGGCGGCTTTTCTGGAAAAGGTGACGGCCAGCACGCACCCGAGGGCGTCTTTGAGACTCTTCCCCTCGCCTTTCAGCAAGTCCACTTTATCCAGGAACTCGCTCACCAGATAGGTCGTCTTGCCGGTGCCGGCGCCGGCGGTGGCCACCGTCAGCTCAGATCTCATATATGTCAACTCCTCTCACGCGCGCGCACAAGTCTTTATGCGGGCAGCTGCGGCTGTTGGGGCATTTGGACGCGGGAGAAAAATCTCCCTTCTTTATATTCTCGAGCGCCTCTTTGAGCTTCAGATCCATTTCTTCCAGCGCCGCGAGGGTCTTTTCATCATCCAGCGCAAGCGTCACCTTCTGGGGATAATCCTCAGGTTTCTCATGATCGGCCAGCCAGAAAAGCGTTATCTCACTGCAGCCCTCGATAGCCCGGGCGTAAATAGGCAGAGCCAGATGCTCGCCCCTGCCTATCTGATTGCGCAGGGCGACTTTCTTGAATTTTTTTCCGGTCCCTGTCTTATAATCTATGACCTCAGAACCACCTTCTATCTCATCCACCCTGTCTATGCGGCCGCTGACCTCGATGTCCTCCATGGAAACGCTGACACTCTTTTCTCTCTCCGTAACTTTAAAAATATTGTCTCCCTCCGCGTATTTCTTCAGAAAAAAAGAGAAGAAGGCCTTCCAGCATCCGGCGGAGTGACGCGTTTCAAAATCAGCGGCGCCGGGCGAGGCAAAAACCTCATCGGTGAGCTCGTCCATGCGGCTCGACATCTCGCTCTTGCTGGCCGGCACGGGGAATTCGGCATGGAACTTTTCAAGTATGGAATGCACGAGAGTCCCGCAAAGAGCCTTTTCCGATCTCTTTGTTTCAAGGGAGATCATTTTCTCTATAAAGAAATTCAGCGGGCATTTCATATAACTTTCAAGGGAAGAGACCGAGATCTTTACCTTCCCTCCGTCATGGCCGGAGAAAAATATATCGCCATGAACGCTCCCGTCCGGAGGCCTTTCCGCGGGAACCATCTCCATCTCTACGGAAAATGTGTCCTGGGCCGGGGCGGACTTGACGGCGATGTCTTTGAGGAATTCTTCTATGTAGGGTGAGGGCATCTCGTCTTCTTCGCCGCCGTTGAAGGATACAAAAACTTTCTCCGTGCCGGCGCTGAGGGCGCTGAGGAATATCTTCTCCTCCGTATCATAATGTTTTTGCTCGTCCTCGGTCTTTTTAATATATACGCCCGGGCTGAAGCGTCTGGGAAACTTGCCCCAGACCGCGCCGGGGATAAAAACGAATTTGAAATGCGCGCCTTTCGCTTCATGGACGGTCAGGAGCGGCGATGTGCCGGGAATATCTCCCAGATAAGGCGCCCTGGCGAAAGTGGCGAGGGATT
>PHAM01000085.1 GCA_002841685.1 Elusimicrobia bacterium HGW-Elusimicrobia-2
AATCCTCGCGGATAATTCCGACGCATCCCACACGGCGCAGCTTAAGAAACTAAAAATTAAACCTATCGAGCTTGTCTGCGTTAACCCGTACAAACTGAAAAAAATACCGGAAAACATAGACATCGGCGGCATAGCTCTTCTGCGCGCTGCGGCGAAAAATTGCGGTTCCGCTGTCCCCATATGCGATCCGCGGGACTATAAACTCATTCTTTCTCAAATACGCAGAAGAGGCTATGTGCCCCGCGATGTTTCGGAAAAACTCGCTCTGAAAGTTTTCAATCTCACATCGGAATACGACAGGCGAATCTTGCGCGGGTGGGGCTTTGCATCTGCCGGATGCGGGGATACACCTCTTAAGTACGGCGAGAATCCGCAGGACAAAGCGTTTGTCAATTTCGCAAACGGCTGTTCTCAAATTTCGGGCAAACAGATGTCATCCAACAATATTTTTGATATGGAGGCGGCTTATAATATAGCGGGCGAATTTAATAAACCATCATGCGCGATTATAAAACACAGAAACGCCTCCGGCGTCGCAGTCGCTGAAAAACCGAGCGAGGCTTTGAAGAGAGCTTATAACGCTGACTCCCTAAGCGCGTGGGGCGGCGTTTACGGGTTTAACCGCAGGCTGGATGCCGAATGCGCCGCGTTTATTTCAAAGAAATTTGTGGATTGCGTGGTCGCTCCGGATTTTTCACCTGAAGCTCTTGAAATTTTTTCACGAAAAAAAACAGTTCTTTTTAAAGCTCCCCTCAGGCGCGCTGCGGAAATCTTAAAAAGCTCTGCCTTCGGTACCATAAATGAAATTCCCGGAAAAAGCGCATTTAAGCCGCAGACAGTTACAAAAAAGAAAGCCGGTAAAATTATGATGCGCGATCTTGAATTTGCGTGGAAGGTAGTGAAAAACACTGCGTCCAATGCCGTTGTCATAGCCTCGCAAGGCAGAACTCTCGCCATTTGCGGCGGCGCGCAGTCAAGAATACGGGCTCTTGAAATTTGTGGAAACTATTTGAAGAAGCGGGAAAATATGGTTCTTGCCACCGACGGATTTTTCCCGTTTGACGATTCAATAAAACTGGCTAAAAAAATGGGAATAAAAGCCATTATTCAGCCCGGCGGCTCTATGCGGGACGCCGAAGTAATTAAAACAGCCGACAAGCTGGGGCTGATAATGCTGTTTACCGGATTCAGAGCGTTTCGGCACTAATTCTAAAAAACTATACTCATCGGTCAGAGGATACAGTTTCCGGAATATTGTTTTGATAAACTTTCTTAATGAACCTTTTTTCCATAATATAAAAAAATAAGAAAACAAAGATCTGATTTAATAAAACTGCGATTAAACCATATTTTGATCCCTGCCCGATCGCAAGCGCGTATCCTGCAAGTTGTCCAATCCCGTACATCGGATTGTCAAAATATTTATAGGGTCCGGATTCTGCAAAGTCGGTAATTTTTTTACCGAGAAACATATCTTTCCAATAATAAATATCAATAGATACCACTTTTGCCGCCCATATCTTTATAGCAAAACCCACTATGAACATTAGCATTGGTATTACAAATAAAAAATATTTATGCCAAAAACCCGGTAAGCTTCCCGAGGTCGACGAGATAATATATCCTATACTTGCCGCATTATGAAAAAATATCACTCCAAGCGTCGCTTCGTAAGCTAAATATCCTTCATGTTCCCCGCCCCCCATTCTGACAAACCAATGGCGTAACCCGTTTTCTGAAAGAACAAGCGTGATGAAACTTATGTAAACGGTTTCAATCAATATAAAATAGCAAATGGCTAATTTATAATTACGCGGCTGATATTTGACGAGATATATAGAAAAAGCAAGCGAGAACAGTATCGCGATTGTTCTGGGGATAGTCTTATGTTTTACCACATAACCGGATATTGAAATCAGAAGTACAATAAATTCACGTATTGCTTTAATTAAATTAGTAAACATATTTTTGTATGGCATACCCGCTTATTGAATTCCTTTGGCGTTCCTCATTATGAATAATCCAACTTAGCGGACATTATCATATCACTGATTAGACGCCGTGCGTTTTTTCATTTACGCTTGCGGTAAACTTTTTTGCGATGATCAATACTAATCACCATTACAACCAACTCCATCTTTATAACTTGATAGATTATCCGTAAACTCCCTATTCGTTCTGAACGAAGTCCCTTCAATGCGCCGTGCAACGGTTTACCCTTCAAAGGATTACGGGCTATTTCTTCTTCCAGTATTTTTATTATTTCCTGTCTGATTTTAGATTGGAGCGAATCAAATTGTTTTTTGGAGGTTCCGGTAAAGCAAATATTATAATTATTCTTCCGGCTCATTTCCTCTGTTTTCTCCCGGTAACTTCCTCAAAGGAATACACATTCCCCTTTTTTAAATCTTTTAAGGACTGCATAATTGAAGCGGCAACCTTATTATTTCTTAAAATATCCAAGGTTTCCAGAAGCCCCTCATAATCCTCGCTTCCCAGCAGGACAGCCGATTCTTCGCCGCGATGTGTGATTAAAAAAACCTGACCTAATTCATGCGCTTTTCTCACCATCGCGAGAAAATGCGCTTTTGCGCCGCTCGTTGTAGTTGTTGTTGAAGTATTCATTTCGCCACCCCCTTTTTTTTCAAGAGCCACTTTAGCAAACCAGTCAGTTTAACTGACTACTATAGTATACTGCGCTTTGGCGGGATTTGTCAAACTTTCCAGCTCTTTTTTGATAAAGCCGCTTTGTTAAATTTCTTCCAGAACTTAGGAGCTCTTTTGGAGATGGCTTCGGAAAGTTTCTTCTCGTCAAAAGCGAGGATTTTTTTGTTCTGCATAAGAATTCTGCCGCCGGCTATTGTCGTATCCACCTGACAGTTAACAAGGCCGAAAATAAGATGCCCTAAGAAATTGCCCGAATTAAGCGGCGTCGGCGGAAGATAATCCATGATGGCGATATCCGCTGTTTTACCTTTTGCTATCTGCCCGAAAGTTCCGCCGAAAATGCGGGAAGCTATCTCAGCGTTGTTCTGAAGCAGCATCGCCGGAGCTTCCATAAAACCGACTCTCGGATCACCGGTAGCGTGACGGGCTATAAGATAAGCGCAGCGGAGCTGCTGCAGCATATTGGAGCTCATCCCGTCGCTACCGAGGCCTGCGAGAACTCCTTTTTTAAGAAGTTTCAGAATATCCGCCCAGCCCACGGCGTTATTCATATTTGATTCGGGGTTATGAACCGCTATTGAATCGGATTTTTTTATTAAATCTATTTCTTTGTCATTCACATGAACGCAGTGCACGAGTATCGTTTTTTTACCGAGAGCGCCTAATTTATTCAGCCTCTCAACAATTCTCATCCTGTGCTTTTTGAGCGACGCGTCTTCGTCGGATTTAGCTTCCGCCACATGCACATGCAATCCGCAATTATATTTTTTCGCCATCGCAACGGAGGCCTTTAAAGTTTCGTCATTCACGGTAAACGCCGCGTGAAGACCGACCATGCATTTGATAAGAGGATGATTTCCCTTTTTCAGTTTCTTTAAAAATCTCTCATTCTCCTCAACGCCCTCAAGGCCTTTGCCGTATCTGTCGCTTGAGCCAAGAGTGAGAGCGGCGCGAATGCCGGCTTTTTCACAAGCCTTCATCAGAGTGTCCAGAGAACCAATCTGGAAATTTTGGCTCTCATGATGGTCTATTATCGTCGTCGTGCCCCAGCGTATACATTCGCCGAGAGCGTAAAGAGCCGAAAGATAAATATCTTCTTCGTCGAGCGCTCTATCAAGAGGCCACCATAACCTGTCCAGCACTTCCTGAAAGTTTTTCGCGGGCGTGCCCGGAATGCCCATGCCGCGCGCCATTGTGGAATAAAGATGATGGTGGACGCATATAAAACCCGGCAGCACCACTTTGCCGGAAGCATCGATCACTTCTACGCCGGACCTTTTAATTTTGGAAGCGACGGCGTCAATCTTGCCGTCCTTAATATACACATCGGCATTCCTCACATTCTTGCCATCAAATATCGTTCCGTTTTTGATTAAAATCTTGCTCATAAATTCTCCTTATTTATTGAAACCACCTTCAGGCATCTCGTCTCTTTTATCATTATTCTTAATTATTTCCCGCTGAGTCAAGGTGCGTCATTTAAAAATCTATAAAAACAAATTCTTGAAATATTTATCCGCCCGGACAAGCTCAATTCCACCGGCGGTCCTTTCTCTTTTCAATTCTCTCACAATCTGCCTGCCTTTCAAATTATATTTCCCACAGAAATATTTCAGATTCTCAGATATATTTGAATCACGGAATTTCACTTCAATCGCTTCTTCTATATTGTTATTGCTTGCAATACAAAAATCCACTTCTTTGCCTTCTTTTGTGCGAATATATTTTAATGCGCAATCCTCGCCTTTATAATCGACTCTCCCGTATAAATATTTTAACAGGCTCAATGCCGCGAAGTTTTCGAATTTTGCGCCGGCATCTCCTTCCACAAGCCCGTTATCAAAAAAATAGATTTTTGGTTCTTTCAATATTGACCGCGCGATATTTTTTGAATACGGGTTAACCCTGAAAACTATGTATAAAGCTTCAAGTATCTGAATGTATTTGATCACTGTTGTCGGAGAAATACTAACATCACGCGCGATAGATGCATACGATACCGGTGACCCAACCCTGGCCCTGAGAAGTTCAAAAACCATCCTGATAGCTTTAAAATCATGTATCCTTTCAAAATCAAGTATGTCTGACCGGATAAGGCCATCTGTGCACTGACCCCTCCAGCGTTTCGCGTCAATATCCGTTTTTGCAAGAAAAGGCTCCGGAAAACCGCCCCTGCTGATAAACCGCTCTATATCATCGCCAAGAGGATTATCCCGCAATTCGGAAATTGAAAAAGGCAGAAGCCTGTGAGTAAAAAATCTTCCCGCAAGAGAATCCCCTCCCTGCCTGAAAATATCGAGCCGCGCGCTGCCGGTGACAAGTATTTTGAGGGGCTTGGCCTTAGTATCAAAAACTCCTTTCAGATAATTTTTCCATCCCTGCATTTTATGCAGTTCGTCTAAAATTAATAATTCCGTTGATTGCGGCCAGCTCTCGTCTTCTATTATTCGCCTGTCCTGGAAACTGTCGTAATTCAAATAAACCGTATTATTGAAATGTTTGCCTGTTTCATGAGCCAGCCATGTTTTGCCAACTTGGCGCGGGCCTACAATAAAAACAATTTTTTTATTGAGGTCTTTAACTATTTGTTTAATTTGCCGTCTGTACATACGACTATTATACACACAAATGGATAAAAGTCAAGACTATTTTCCATTTCACTGCGAAATGGTCGTGTCCGCTCCGCGCTTTAGCCGGACAGACAAAAACTATTGCGGCGAAAACTTTCCCGCTTCTATTAAAAACAATTCTATCGCTATTAATTCTTCTTCCGCTTTTTCTTTCAGTTTTTCTATCCAGGTCGCGCACGCCTCATGTATGGCTTTGAGTTCCCCCGCATCCAGCCACAGCCCGTCGCATTCGGAACAGACATCCACCTTGATGCCGCTTTCCTGCGCGTATTCTATGGTGTGCAGCGCTTCATCGCATCGCGGACATTTCAATTCGCCCCGATAACTTTTTGACACGGCGCAGGTGATGCCAGAATCCAGCTTGAACCAGTCTTTCTGTTTTTTGATTTCTTTCAGCTCGTCCTTATCAAACCAGAACCCGCCGCAGCTTTCGCACTTATGGTAAACGACATCTGCGAAAATTCCCTCAGTCAAAACTTTTTTACATTTCGGACAATCCATTTGTTTCTCCTATCCCGCATTATTCATACTCCGATGACAAAAACAACAGTCTGTCATTCCGAACGAAGTGAGGAATCTTAGCCCAAGTTCGCCAAAACAGCGAAAAAAACAGCGAAAATAAGCGGATTTTGGGGGTCGCGCAAACAGGCGCTCGTCGGGGAGAGACTGAAAATATGCCTG
>PHAM01000006.1 GCA_002841685.1 Elusimicrobia bacterium HGW-Elusimicrobia-2
GGATTTTCAAAGACCAGATTTGTAAAAAATGTATGTATTCATACTAAAAGGCAACGTGTTTTGCGCAATGAAGATTTGTATAAAAATAAAGGAATGTTGTAAATATGATTGATAAGGTTAAAGAAAATATCGTTGCAGGTAACCCCTGGTACACGGATTCACAGTTGGTACAGTTACTTCAGCCGCACACAAAAAGAGTTATCAATGATAGATGGGGATTTATTTTAAAAGAGGTGAATAAAATAATTCAAAAATCGGATCATAATTTAGATCTGCTTGATATCGGTAGCGGAGATGGCCTGAATTTGGAATTGCTGACAAAGCTTAAAAAGTTGAATATTACCGCTTTAGACTATAATCCGCTTAGAATTGAAAGAGTAAGTAAAAAATATCCCAAAGTTAAAGTTATAATCGATGACATATTCCAACATGATTTTAAAGAGAAGTATGACATAATTTTAATGAGTCAGGTGCTTGAACATATTAAAAAAGATTTCCAAGCACTTGTTCAAATCAGGAGTATGCTTAAAGATGAAGGAATTTTAATTTTAGGTATACCAAATGAGGGATGTTTAATGGCTCGATTAAGGAATAGAATAATACAGCCGCGTATATCAAAAACTACAGACCATGTTAATTTTTATACGAAGTCTGGAATTTTAAAATTAATTAAAAAATCGTATTTTAAGATTAAGTCAGTGTATTATGAAGGTTTTTTCTTTCCGCACACTAGGATTAATCAATTAATTTCTTCTTCTAAGGCAGGTTTTTATATTATGAAAACCTTCGGGCAAATATTCGAAAGTCAGGTTGGGGGATTTTATTTTGTTTTATCTTTGGAATAACATCTGTAAACATAAGAAAAATTATTCTGATACCCGGAAACGGGAAGCAACAGAGAGGGAATTAATGTTCATAGCAGAAGATACACCGGTCGGGTTCAATGAGTAAAAATATAAAAAATGATATAGAAAATTCACTGACCGACTATACGGCTCTGGTAAGCGGCGGTATGGCAAAAATAATAATTGCTGCAATATCTGTTCCGTTAATTACAAGAGTGCTCGGTCCGGCCGGTTATGGCCAACTCAACCTGTTTTATATGGTAACTTCTATCGGTTTTATGTTTTCAGTTTCCTGGGTTATAACGCCTGTTATAAGATTCGGCAAAGAAGAGTTTTTAAAGACAGGGAAGATAAACGAAGTTTTTTGGTCGCTGAATATGCTGGTTTTGACAGGCATTATACTCGTTACCGGGTTAATAATTGTTTTTAGAAGCGAAATAGTTAATTATATCAGCATTGATAACGGAAGCATAGTTGTTTATGTTTTAGGGTATTATTTATTCACTGCCGCTTCCGGATATTTTAATAAGCTGCTGATCGCAACGGGAAAAATTAAGAAATCCGCATTGCTGGAAGTGCTGCCGAAGCTGCTTTTTCTGGCTCCTCTCATTTTTTTCTTTGCCGCTGATCGCGGTAATATCCAAGCGCTTCTTATACTCATTGTAATAACTCAGGGAATTTCCTTACTAATTGCCGGGAAATGGATTAAAATAGAATTAATCCAGCCGTTTAAAATAAATACTAAACTGATGAAAAAAATGTTTTTTTTTGCTTCTCCTTTTTTCTTCAGTACGACTGCGGCATATATAATCAATTATGTTGACCTGATTGTAATAAAGAGATATCTGCCCACATCTCAAGTAGGAGTTTATTCTCTGGCTTACAATATTTCCAATTACATAGGCCAGGTGATTATCGCTTCAATTACAGTGACTTCGCCGATAATTATCAGTCTTTATTATGAGAAAAGGCCGGAACTGCTGAAGCAGTATGTAAAGAGATTTATACCGCAGGGAATATTAATCTGGTCCGCTGTTTTATGTTCAATTTTAATAGCGCTTCCCTTTATTATGCGGGTCTTCTTTGAACAGAGTTTCAGGGGAAGTATAGCCCCTCTTCAAGTTCTGATTTGCGGGTTGCTGGTAAATGGTATAGCGGCATTTTATTCAGGGATCTTAGTTGCGCATAAAATAGTTAAAACGATAATGCTTGTGAGTATTGCAATTGCAGTTGTTAATCTGATCGGAGACTTATTGCTTGTCCCAGTATTCGGAATCAGCGGCGCTGCTTTTTCATCAGCGCTTGCATTTGCTGTGGGAGGAACAGGTTATATGTACTTTGGGAATAGATGTCTGAACCTGAAAGCAATAACACCTTTAATATTCCTTGCTCCGGTATTTTTTGTTTATTTCGCCGTCAGAAAAGATTTTTATTTAATATTGCCGCTGGTTATTGGTATTTATTACCTCATCATAAAGCGATTTAAAATATTTACGCCCGCCGATAAAGAAATTTTGAAATATATAAATATTCCTCCGAAACTAAGGGATGTTATATATAAAATTTATGATTTTTTAAGTTATGTTTGAAGCAGGATTGATATTTTCAACTTTCGTGTTATGTTTTTTTATAAGGCTAAGTCCTTTCCCTGCCCAAGGATGCGATGCCTATTATTTTCTGCTTTGCGCGGAGCGGTTTAAAAAAGATAAACAAATCCCCATTATCCTGCCGAATTACTACATGCTTGAAAACAACGAACAGTGGTATCCGCCAGGATTCAGTATTTTTTTAGCATTGTTTTCACAAAAGTTTCTTGAAAAATGCCATTGGTTATTATCACCTTTGTTAGATTCCATTATAGGATTAATTTTAATGTTTGTGTTGTATGCGTTGACAGGAGATGTTGCGGCGGCAGTAATAGCCGGGCTTATATACGCATTCGCATGGGGCGCTATCTCGCAGACAGAAAATATGACTTCGAGACAGCTTGGAGTGTTATTCCTCAATCTCGCTGTCATCTTACTCTTTATTTCTCTTGAAACTTTTCCGTTCATCGCTTTTTATTTTATCGCGGTACTACTGCTGTTAACGACTCACAAATTAAACAGTCAGAATTTTTATATCACTTTGCCGCTGTTGGCCATTATTTCTGATATGAGAATTTTAGCGTTATATATCGCCGGTTTGGTTATAGTGTTGATAGCTACTAAAGGTTTTTACTGGAAGATTTTGAAAGCGCATTGGGATATAGTCAAATTTTGGAGTAGCAACTGGCCTTTTTTGGGAGCTCATCAGATAAAGCATTCGCCCGTATATGGAAACCCCGATGACTATAATAATGAAATATATTCCCCAGCGAATATAATTAAATATGTCGCCTCTATTATTTTAGCTAATCCTTTATTCATAATTGTTGCGATTTCATTTTTTACGCTAAACAGTTTGGGGTCTTCTGCAATAGACAGCTATAGAGTATGGCTTTTATTGACGTATGCGTTGCTGTTCATGCTTATAGTGTTCCCCTTTTTAAGAGGTATTGGCGAAGGCTATAAGTATGTTGCAGGAGCTGTTCCTGCTACCGCTTTTATTGCGGGCTATTTGTTTCATGCCGGGCATTATAGAGGAATAATACTTATGCTTTTTGTTGTTAGCCTTTTTTGGTCATTTTTTAAATATTATAAAATATTTCAAAATCAAAGAGTTCCTCCGGCGGGTGGTCGCCCACGCATGCAAGGCGCCATAAATTATATCAATGAATTAAAAACCAGTGATAATATATCTCTTCTCTGTGTTCCACTACATTTATCCGATATAATCGCGTACAATTGTAGAATTAAGATTTTATGGGGCAGTCATAATCATCCCTTTGAAATGATAAAATCTATTTTCCCGGTTTTTAAAAAGAAAATAAGCGAATTAAAAAAAGAATATGGTATAAACTATCTGCTTTTAGATAAAAAATATGCCGATAGCGGTTTTTTTGAGAAAGAACTAAAACAAGAAGTCTTTAGCGAGGGGGATTATTCAATATACCGAATATGAGTTCTATGCAATATTTAAATTTTGGTGAGAACCGATATGCGGATTCGGCAGGACATGCGATTTTAAGAGGATGCAATGTATGAACTATTGGCGGCAATACGAAGGAAAAAATATAGATGACAAGATTTAGATTTGGAAAAAACTGGAAAAAGTTTGTCGGAGCAATAGACAATAACAGAATTGACAGAGCCAAGGGATCAATGATAGCTTTATTGGGCGATGCCGCGCTCAAAAATAAAGATTTTCTGGATGCCGGAGCCGGCAGCGGCCTTTTCAGTCTTGCCGCCTGCCTTTTCGGCGCAAGGGTTCACAGTTTTGACTATGATTCTGAATCGGTTGAGTGCGTGAAATATCTGAAGAACAAATACGCTCCTTCGGCAAAAGACTGGAAGATTGAAAAAGGGGATATCCTGGATGCGGATTATGTGGCCTCGCTGGGAACCTTTGATATTGTTTACAGCTGGGGGGTTTTGCATCACACGGGAGATATGTGGCAAGCCTGCGACAATGCCGCCAAATTGGTCAAGCCTGGCGGTTTGCTTTATATCGCCTTATATAACGATCAGGGCTACGCCAGCGAGGCATGGAGAGGAATTAAATTTTTTTATAATTGGCTTCCGGATGTATTGAAATTGATTGTTCTTGCTCCTGTCTTTATAAGGTTATGGCTTTTCAGTTGCGTCAAGGATGTACTGAAATGTCGGCCTTTTTACACATGGAAGAGTTACAAAAACACCCCCCGCGGTATGGATCCATGGCGGGATGTTATAGATTGGGTCGGAGGATATCCTTTTGAAGTCGCGTCGCCCGGCGAAGTAATAAATTTTTTCAGGGCCCGCGGTTTTTGTGAAAAACGGGTCGTTACCTGTGGGAAAGGATACGGCTGCAACGAATTTGTTTTTAAAAAAGAGTGGAAAGTATGTGCGGAATAACCGGAATAGTCAATTTTAACGGCCAAGCGGTTGATGCCGATGTTTTGAAGAAAATGAATGATCTTCTTCTACACAGAGGGCCTGATGATGAGGGGCACTACATAAACACAAAATGCAAAACACAAAATGCAAAGTTGAGCGTGGGTTTGGGGATGAGACGCCTCAGTATAATCGATCTTGAAACGGGCGCTCAACCTATTTTCAATGAAGACAAATCTATTGTGGTTGTCTGTAATGGGGAAATATATAATTTCCAGAGTTTGCGGGAGGGATTGATACAGAAAGGACATATTTTCAAAACCAAAAGCGATACGGAAGTTCTTGCTCATCTCTACGAAGAACACGGAACGGATTGCCTTAGTAAACTTAACGGGATGTTTGCTTTTGCTATCTGGGATACAAATAAAAAATTTCTTTTTCTCGCCCGGGACCGCGCGGGTAAAAAGCCGTTGTATTATACACAGGTCGGAGAATCTTTTTATTTTTCTTCTGAAATAAAATCTTTTCTTGCGGTGCCGGGATTTGAAAAAAAGGTAAATTTAAAAGCTATCCATTATTATCTGACTTATCAGTATATCCCTTCGCCGATGACGATTTTCGAAAAAGTTTTCCGTATCCCGCCGGCTTCATTTCTTACAATTGACTCGTCGGCAAAACAGGAGTGTAAAAAGTATTGGGCTCCTGATTATCGTAATAAAACAAAATTGTCTTACTCTGAAGCCAAAAAAAATATAAGAGATATCCTGCAGGATGCTGTGAAAATAAGGATGATATCGGATGTGCCGCTGGGCGCGTTTCTTTCCGGCGGCATAGATTCGTCAGTTGTCGTCGGTATTATGAGCTCCCTTTCAAGTTGTCCGGTCAAGACATTCGCCATAGGTTTTAAAGAACAGGATTTTTCGGAACTAAAATATGCTGATGCGGTAGCAAAACGTTTTAAAACCGACCATACTGAATTTGTTGTTGAACCGAAGGATACCGCTATACTTGAAAAACTTGTCTGGCATTATGATCAGCCTTTCGCGGATTCTTCGGCTCTTCCCAGCTATTATGTTGCGAACCAGACCCGCAGGCATGTAACAGTCGCCTTGAACGGCGACGGCGGCGATGAGAATTTCGGAGGTTATCTGCGTCATCTGGCGCTCAAACAATCCGAGCTGATAGCGTTCCCTTTTAAGCTGATCCCGAATAATTTTTTTAAAGCAATGGTGAATCTGCTTCCCGAAGGAGCAGGGCGCGTCAATGTTTTCAAACGGGGGAAGAGGTTTTTAAATGCTTTAAAAGAAAAGCCGGCCAGACGGAATCTTATATGGCACCGTATTTTTGATAATGAAACAAAATTTCAAATTTACTCCGATGAAATGAAAGCTGCCGTTATTGAACATGACGCATGTGCTTATCTTGAAAAAACTTTTGATAATGCGCCCGCATTTGATTTACTTGACCGGACTTTATATACGGATATGACAACATATTTACCGGAATGCCTTATGGTGAAAATGGATGTCGCGTCTATGGCAAATTCTCTTGAAGCCCGCTCGCCTTTTTTGGATTACCGGCTTGTTGAGTTTGCGGCAAGTCTTCCTTCCTCATGGAAAATAAGAGGATTGAAACAAAAAAGGATATTGAAAGACGCGTTTGAAGATATCCTCCCCGATGCAATTATAAATAGGGGGAAACAGGGTTTTGGGATACCGATTGATAAGTGGTTTAGGAATGAATGGAAGGAATATTTTATAGATATAGTGCTGTCCGGCAAGGCGGCCTCACGGGGTTATTTCAATATTAAAGAGATCCAGAAACTTTTTGAAGAACATCTTTCGGGAAAGCGGCAGCATGGCTATCGCCTTTGGGCTCTTTTAATGCTGGAATTGTGGCACAGGGTTTTTATTGACGGCGACTTCGATTTCCAATGACGCGCGCGCGGTGGACATGCTCGCGGTAAAAATATATTATTATCGGGCAGGGGAAATGCCCTGCAAAGGTTATTGTTAAGGAGCTTAATATGATAGATGAGATTTCTTTTATAATTCCGGTTTTTAACGAAAGAGAGACGCTTCCGGATCTTTTAAAATCCCTGGGAGTATTGCTTGTGGGTGTGGCCAAAAGCGAAATCATTGTAATAAACGACGGTTCTACCGACGGGAGCGAAAGACTTGTTCCGGATTCCGTAAAGCTTGTAAACTCTGTGAAGCAGTGCGGCTACGGCGCGTCAATAAAAAAGGGTTTGCGGAAAGCGGAATATTCAAAAATATGCATCATTGACGCCGACGGCACATACCCACCGGAAGCCGTGCGGACACTTCTTGAAAACTACAGGGGAGAGGATATGCTCGTCGGTAAAAGAGAGAATATAGACCTTTCGCCGCTGAGAAGGCCGGTCAAGTGGATTATAAACAAATTCGCCGGTTTTCTGACGGGAGAAAAAATCCCGGATTTGAATTCGGGTCTCAGGATTTTTAAAAAAGCGAAGGCTATGCAATTTTTTTCTTATTTCCCCGACGGCTTTTCTTTTACCACAACAATCACGGCGGCTTTTCTGACAAACGGGATGACGGTGAATTATGAGATAATCCCCTATCTTAAAAGGTCGGGGAAGTCCAGTTTCAGGCCCATCGCCGACACAAAGAACATGATACTGCTAATAATCAGGAACACCCTTTATTTCAATCCGCTGAAAGTGCTGCTGCCGCTCGGCGTTTTTTTTGCTATTATTGCGGCTGTGGTTTTTGGGGTGTCCTGGAAAATGGGCGAAATCCTTGACGCGACGGTGTCCGTTCTGGTAAGCGTGGCCGTGCAGATTTTTGTTCTCGCTTTTATAGCAGATGTTGTAAAGCAAAACAAAAACTAAGTGAAACTGCTTCTCATAAATCCACCGTCGGAAAACGAGTTGCTTGGGAATAATCCCCAGATCATAGAAAGTGAAAGAGGTTTCAATCCCCCGCTGGGGCTCCTGTATATCGCCGCGTATCTGCGCGAAAATTCTTCGCACGACATCGCTGTTATTGACGCTCCCGCCGAGCAGCTGAGCTATTCTCTCCTGGAGAAAAGGATAGCGGCTTTCGCGCCGGATGTAGTCGGTATAACGGCGATGACTTTCACAATGCGGGATGTCCTGAAAACAGCCGGTATTGTGAAAAAGCTGAACAATGACACGAAATGCGTCCTTGGCGGCCCGCATGTTTTTATTTACCCGGATGAAACGATAAATCTGCCTCAGATCGATTTTCTTATTCTCGGCGAGGGTGAAATCGTGTTCAAAGAATTTCTTGATACTATTGAAAACGGCGGGGATTTAAGCAAAGTGCCGTCGCTGGTATATAAAAATAACTCCGGAGAAACAGTGAAAACACCGATCGCCCCGATGATTGAGGACTTGGACGCTCTTCCTCACCCTGCCAGGGATCTGACGCCGTTTGAGAGATATTCGTCACTGATTTTCAGCCGTACGCCTGTTACCACTGTCTTTACAAGCCGTGGGTGCCCCTATGGCTGCAAATTCTGTCTCCGGCCGCATCTGGGAAAAAAATTCCGCTGCCGGTCGGCTGAAAATGTCATAGGCGAACTGAAAGAATGCGTTCAGATGGGGATCAGGGACTTCCTCATCTACGACGACACCTTCACGGTCATAAAAAAAAGAGTGTCGGATATTTGCGAGCTGATAATAAAGGAAAAAATGGATATCAGATGGGACTGCCGGGCGCGGGTGGATACGGTGAACGAAGAGCTCCTTGTTAAGATGAAGGAAGCCGGCTGTATAGGCGTGCATTACGGCATAGAATCGGGTTCTTTGAAAGTGCTGAAAAACATCAACAAAGGGATAGCGCCGGAGCAGGCCAGGGATGTGTGCGCGCTCACGCGTAAAATAGGGCTGAAAGTGCTCACTTATTTTATGATAGGCCTGCCGGGCGAGACCATGGCGGATATGGAAGAGACTTTCAGCATGATGAGGCGCGTCAAGGCCGACTATGCGCATTTAACGATTTTTACGCCTTTTCCCGGAACCGAACTCTACAGGTCCGGTCTGGAATCGGGGATAATAAAGAAAGATCACTGGAAAAAATTCGCGGAAAATCCGGATGAGGTTTTTGTCCCGCCCCACTGGGGCGAAAATTTCACGAGGGAACAGCTGCAGGAACTTTTGGTGAGAGCTTATCAGGGTTTTTATTTAAGGCCGGGGAATATCGCGCGTATTCTTTTTAATATCAGGACGCCGGGAGAATTTTTCAGAAAAGCCCGCGCGGGCCTGAAAGTGATGTTCATGAAAAAACAATGAGCAAGCAGAAGTTAACATCTTTTTTTGACAAAGCGGCCGCCAGCCGTAATCGCTGGAGAAAAAAGAATAGCTATTTAGAATATGAAAGTAAGTTATATTTTGAGGCATGTTCCTTGGATTGGCGATTATAAAAATGTATAATGCAAAATATATAATGAAAATGCTAAATATCCAACGATGAACAAAATGGAAATAAAACAAGCGGAACATTCGGACGATAGTTTCAAAAAGCAGAAATACCGTTATTATCACAAAAATATAGAACATTTAATTAAACAAGCCGTCCCCGAGGGGAGCCGAGTTCTGGATATAAAATGTGATAGAGGTGATTTGCTTGCCTCGTTGGCCCCGTCCCGGGGCGTGGGTATAGATAGAAGGCCGGAATCTATAGAGGGCGCTAAAAGCAAGTATCCGAACAGTTGCCTGGAATTTATGTGCCTGGATATTGAGACAGAAAAATTTCTTGAAGGCAGGGTTTTCGATTATATAATTTTGAATGATGCTCTCGGCGAAATTGCGGATATTCAACTGCTGTTGCGTAAAATTCACCGATATTGCGAGCGCGGAACCAGGCTTATAGTCATTCAATACAACCCGTTGTGGGAGAGAATCCTGAAAATGGCTGAAAAGCTTAATCTTAAAATGCCGGAAAAAATAGACAACTGGCTGTCAATTGACGATCTTGAGAACTTTTTCACGATCACTAGATTCCAATTTATAAAAAGAGATTTTAGATTGCTTTTTCCTCTCTATTTTCCGATATTCAGTTTCCTGGCTAACAGGTATCTAGCGAAGCTCCCGGTAGTTAGAAGGCTGAATTTAATTCAAATGATCGTTGCCAGACCCTGGGTTCAATCGGATGATCTCACAGGGCAATCGGTTAGCGTTGTCATAACCTGCCGGGATGAAAAAGAAAATATAGAACCGCTGGTGCAGAGGATACCTATGCTGGGGAGCCATACTGAAATAATTTTTGTCGAGGGGCACTCTGCGGACGCGACTCGAGGAGAAATAAAAAGAATTATCAGTAAATATCCGGAAAAGGATATAAGATTGCTTATCCAGGACCGCGTGGGCCAAAAGGACGCAATTATAAAAGGGTTTGACCTTGCCAAAGGAGATTTTATCATTCTTTTAGAAGCGGATTTAACGACTCCCCCCGAAGAAATAAGTAAACTTTGGGATGCTTACCGCATTGGCTCGGGGGAGTATATAAATGGGACGCGGTTAGTTTATAGCATGGCAAAAGGGAGTATGCCGTATATAAATCTTATGGGAAATAGGGTGTTCGGCAATATTTTCACTGGAATTTTAAGTCAGCGCTTTACAGACGTGCTTTGCGGACTTAAAGCGGTTTCCAAAAAAGATTATTTGAAAATAAAGAGAAGCATGCCGCTATGGGGCGATTTTGACCCGTTCGGAGATTTTGATATTATCTTTGGCGCGGTTATCAATAACCTGAAGGTTGTGGAAGTACCTGTAAAATATTACCCTAGAAAATATGGTGAAACAAAAACCAGGCCCTTCAAACACGGTTGGTTGTTATTCAGGGCATGCTGTTTGGGATTCAAAAAATTTGTGTTGGATTAATTGAAGTTTAGTGAGTCCGGGGCGATGAGCTATAATTCAGATGCGGGAGGTTTGGAATGAAAATATTAGTTACCGGCGGAGCTGGATATGTAGGAATTGAATTAACCCGTCAGCTGTTGGACAGAGGCGATAAAATAACGATCTTAGATAATTTTATGTATGGATATGAGCCGGTCTTGCATCTTATGAGGAACTCCAATCTGGAAGTTATAAAGAAGGACATAAGGAACCTCAATGCCTCTGATTTAAAGGGTTACGATGTGATATTTCATCTTGCGGGAATAAGCGGCTATCCCGCATGCGAAGCTAATCCGCATTCGGCGCAGATAATTAATGTTGATGCGACCAGACAAATGGTGAAATATATCAAGAATAGTAAACAGTTGATGATTTACGCCTCAACAACTTCATTCTATGGTAAAAAAGCTTTTGATTGTGATGAGACAACAGAGGTTGCGCCTGTCAGTTTGTACGGGAAAACAAAATACGAAGCAGAAAAAATCATAATGTCCCGGAAAAATTCGATTGCCTTGAGATTCGCGACAATTTTTGGAACAAGCGCAAAAATGCGCAATGACCTGTTGGTAAATGATTTTGTATATAAAGCGATCAACGAAAGGTCGGTTATGATTTTTGACGGTAAATCCCGCCGAACATTTGTACATATACTGGACGCGGTGCAGGGATATCTGTTCGCGCTGGATAACCGCAGGGCTGTGACGGACGGAGTTTATAATGTCGGTGATGAAAGTATGAATTATTCAAAATACGATATAGTCAAATCAATAAATAAATTCATTGATTTTGAGATCATTGATTCAAGTTTAAACGATTTGGATGTGCGAAGTTTTAATGTCTCATTCAAGAAGATAAAATCTCTGGGATACGGAGTCAAATATTCACTTTCTGATGGAATACAGGAGTTGATAAAGCTCTATCAGTTTTACAGGCAGTACATGCCTTACAAGGTCATATGATCATGAAAGTGCCTCAGTTCGAGCCGTTTATGGGGACTGAAGAGTATATCGCAATCAAAGATTGTTTTGATAAGAACTGGATTACAGAAGGCCCGAAAATGAAGGAGTTTTCTTCTTTGTTGTGCGGTCTAATGGGCGCTGAATTCGCTGTTTTTGCTCCTAACGGCACGCTGGCGCTCTATCTCGGTTTAAGATCAATCGGCATCAAGCCGGGCGATGAAGTTATTGTTCCGGATTTTACATTTATAGGCTCGGCAACTTCGGTGGAAATGGCCGGAGCCGTTCCTGTTTTTGCCGATGTGAACAGGGATAATTTTCAAATAGATATTGACAGCTGTGAAAAATATTTAACTGAAAAAACAAAAGCGATTATGCCGGTGCACATGTACGGCATGGCGGCGAATATGTCCGGTGTTTTAAACTTTGCGAAGCGTCATAACCTGTTGGTGATAGAAGACGCCGCTCAGGCGGTCGGGGTTAGATATAACGGTAAGCATTGCGGGACTTTCGGTGACGTCGGCTGTTTTTCTTTCTTCGCGGATAAAACTATTACAACGGGTGAAGGCGGGTTTGTGGTTGCCAAGAATGAAAAAATATACAAAGACCTTCTGTATTTAAGAAATCAGGGGCGTCTGGAAAGAGGGTCATTTATTCATCCGCAGATGGGTTATAACTTCAGGATGACTGACATCCAATTGGCGGTCGGTATTGTTCAATTCGGCAAATTGCCTGAGATAATTGAAAAGAAAAGCAGGATTATAGGCCTATATAGGGAAAAACTGGGTAACGTGGAAGAAATTCAATTTACGAAAGTAGAGCCGGGGTCAACCCACATACCTTTCAGGGTGGCGGTCATTTGTAAGGACGCTCACAGGTTAATGGATAGCTTGAGCAAAAAAGGGATAGAAGGTAGAACTTTTTTTTATCCTCTGCACCGTCAGCCGTGTTTTCAGTATTTGAAAGATAAAGGACAAAACAGTCAGGTTTTAGAGGATGCCCAATTCCCCAATGCGGTATACGGATATGAGAACGGGATGTGTCTTCCTTCATTTGTAGGGATAACAGAAGAACAGATAAATTATGTGTGTGAGAACATAAAAGCGTTTTATGCGGAATAATAAACTTTTTTACAAGTACTACGATCACATATACCGGAATAAGGATTACATAAGAGAGATCGATGAGATATTGCGCATTTACCGGTGCTATTCTGTCAGAAAGCTGTCATCTGCGATTGAAATAGGTTGCGGAACAGGAGCGCATTCAATAGAGCTGGCCGGCAGGGGTATTGATACGCTTGCGGTGGATATAGATAAGGACATTCTGGAAATAGCAAAACAAAAAAAACTGAAATCAAATAAAATACAGCTCAGGTTTGCTCTCAAAGATATATCGGTATATAAGTCTAAAAAAAAATACGATATGGCTTTTGCGCTCTTCAACGTCGTAAATTATCTTATTACTTGGAAGAGCATGTATGGTTTTTTTAAAGGAGTGAATAACGCTCTCAAACCGGGAGCCGTGTTCATTTTTGATTGCTATAACGGCGCGGCAGTTATACAGGATCCTCCCCAAAAAAAGAAGGTGAGCCTGAATTATAAGGGCGATCTCAGTATAGATTTAAATCTTTCTCCGGAGAATGACATATTGTTCCAGAAAGGCTCGCTCAATTACGATATAAGAATAAATGATAATGGGCGCAAATATAATATAAAACACAAGATAATTCATTCATTCTGGACGGCGGGTATACTAAAGGAAATACTGGGACTATGTAATTTTGAAGTATTGCTAGTATCAAAATGGATGGATTTTAGGACTAAAGCCGGAGTAAAAGACTGGAAGATTATGTTTGTCTGCAGGAAAGTGAGATAACTGTATATAATATGAGCGGAAAGAATAATTTTTTCAACATGCTGTTATTCTTTTTAGTATTGTTGTTTTATGGCATATATCCGGTTTGGTTTATCCCCACTATTCCTGTGTTTTACCAGTATGTTTTGCTCAATTTTTTTGTATTGATAATAGGGGGGATCGTTTACTGCTGGCCAGATTTAAATGATATTTCTTCAGATATTATTTATCCCCGCATTTCTGAAATAAATTTTAATTTCTTCGGTGTCACTATTGTTATAGGAGCGGTATTAGCCCATATTCCATTTTGGGTTTTACCGGTTGTCACAGGGGATGATATGCAGTCTCATATCTCACCTGCCGCTACCGTTTTGGGTCATGTTTACAGTTTTATACCCCCCATTTTTGTAAAACTACTGGCTTTAGCTACTCTTATCGGTATTGTTGTTGTTTTGCGGTTTCTCCGGCATAATTTTAAAAAGGCTAATTTCGTTTTTTGGATTTCTGTTTTTGCAATAAATCTTTATGCTTTTTTATTACTTAAAACACAGTTGATAAACAAAATGGGAATGTGGCAATCAGTTTTTCGGTATCCTCCTGCGGCTAAATTAGTTTATTTGACGGGATATTCGGTTTTAGGGGTAAACGAAATTGTGGGGAGGGGGATTCAATTTATATTTTTACTAGGCACTGTTTTGGCGGTAGGCCGAACAGTTAAGCTAATTTCAAGAGATGCTGATTTTAATGTTATTTTATTCTTAACATTATTTTTCCCAACCTTTTTTCACTTTACTAATTATGCTCTCCTTACAAATGGACTCGTTTTTTTCTTTGCCGCTATCTCCTACTTTTTTTTAAAATCCTTAAAAGATGAAAAGAGCATAAGCTGGGTTATTTTTTTGCTTTCCATAGGATTTCTCTATAAAAGGTTAATATTGGGACTAATCCCGATCATATTTTTTTATTTGATATATCTTTATTTCAAAAACAGCATAACACTTGTATTTTTGAAGAAATATCTAAAGAACCTGTTTGTCCCGTTGCTTATAGGCTTGCCTTTTACTGTTATAGGATCAATTTTAAAGATTAGAGGAACCGGCAGTAATATCGGTCATATATTTTCTCCGGTAAAAATGTTGCAGAATTCCAAAGATTTTTTCGAGACGCTGGGGCCGTTTTTATCTGTTTTAATTGTATTGTCAGCCGCTTGGTGTTTTGTTAGGAGAAAAAAGCATAATGTTTATTGGCTGGTACTGGTAACAGGATATTACCTTATGATAAGTTTAACTGCGGCAAATGGCTACATAAGACATACTCAGCCCGTTTACCTTGGATTGTTTTATTTCTTTGTAGTCGCATTGACCGATTTTGTCAATTGGGCAAAACAAAAAAATAAAATGATACTAATCCTGGCCGGGCTTTTATTATTTGGAGAATTGGGATATAGCAATTTTTTTGCCGTTAACAGAGTTCAAAGAACAGTTTTGTCTAATAGGTTCAATGAAATTTATCCCTATGACGAATTAATGAAATATTTCAGAGATATTCGAAAATTCCCAATTACTGTTTATGCTCCATGCGATGTGGAACCCAGTCATTTTTATTTAGCCAAATATCAACTTACAGGTAAGATAAGCTGGGATAGGACGGCCCCTTCAGATGTAAATTTAGGAAGTATTGTTTCTAGGGCCTCAAAATATGATTATTTATGTTTACTGGACATAGGTACTGAGTATAACTACTACAAGGATGTGATAAAGGATATATTGAAATCCGAGCAAATGGAACTTGTAAGAGTTTTTGATTATAAAGGACATCGTATGTTTCTTTTTAAGTACCCGAAGGGGCAGATTTCCACGGGCATACTTGGGGGTATCTACAGTATTTAAGGTAAAGGCGGCTACTTTTACTTACATATGAGTGAAAACTGCGCAATGTTTTTATGTCTTTACGGAGAAGGGCTTAATAGCTAAAATGTGGTAAAATATATATGTTTACGTTTTTACAAGGAAAAAAGGGGTTATGGATAAATTCAAAGTAGACGGTCAGAAAATGTTTTATTTTCCGGGGCGAATTGCCCAGTGGTTTAAAGCGGGTGATAACTGGGAAAAGCTGAAAAAAATATATCCGATATATCACAAGAATCCTTTTATTTTCTTTGGCTTTCCGGGGAAGATGTCATTTATTCATGTTGATGATTTGGCGACAGCATTGGTGAGATGTATCTCCAGTGATACAGCAACAGGTAAGATTTATTTTGCTGAAACAGAGGCGACTGCAATCGGAGATATTTTTAAAATTATTTACAGGAACATATATCAGCGTCAGCTAAAACAGATAGCTGTTCCGCGGTTTTCCCATCTTGAGTAAAATTCATACGCTAATACCTCTTGCGGGTATTAGTCTGTTCTTAGATTATTTATGGGCGCGTGATGACGATTTTCGCAAGGATTTGTTAAAAGGCATTACTGTGAAAAATATTGATGAAGATATAGGGGATGTAATATCAACAAATGAGTCCGCTCTAAAAAGGTGTCATTCCCATGAAAAGGGGAATCCATAAAATACAACTCCGACGAAGAACTGGATTCCTGCTCCCTGCTTTTGCGGGGACAAGTTTCGCAGAGCCTGCCCCTGTGAAAACAGGGGAATGACAAAGTCAGAAAGTTTATATCGTCGATACTGGATTGCCCGATTAAATCGGGCAATGACAATTTGGGGCTTTTTAGAGCAGACTCATGAAATGATAAGTCTGTAGGTGGAACGGCTTGAATAAAATATGATATAAGACACGTCAAACCATATAATTAACCGGCCCGCCTGCGGGAAAATGTGATAGTTGTGTAATATTTGCTATACTTCACGGTAGGAAAAGAGATAAGTGAAAAGAATCATTTTATTGAACAAATAGTTATGAACATATTGTTTATTGTTAAGGCGATAGATTTTATCGACCCGCAGGGGATAATGCAGCTTTCGGCGCTGGCTAAAGCGAAGGGGCACGGCACGTTTCTGGGCATATTGGACAGGGATGATATTATGCGGAAAATCAGGGAAGTCGATCCGCGGGTTATTGCTTACAGCGCAACAACAGGAGAGCACAAATACTATTTGGAAATAAACAAGGAAATAAAAAAACAGTTTGATGTTTTCACTATAATGGGCGGCCCTCATGTCACGTTCAATCCTGAATGTGTTGACAACAGTACGCTTGACGCCATTTGTGTCGGTGAGGGAGACGAGGCGTTTGTTGAAGTGATAGAGGCTATAGAAAACGGGAAGGATATTTCACACATTGAAAATATACACACAAAAACACAAAAAAACAATGTGCGGAGGCTCTATCCGGATATTGACAAACTGCCTTTTCCCGACAGGAAAATCTTTTATGACTCGACAGAGATGAAGAATTTTCCGATTAAAAGTTTTATGGTGTCAAGAGGCTGCCCCTATAATTGCAGCTATTGTTTTAATCACGCTTTCCGGGAAATGTACCGCGGGCAGGGAAAACTTCTCCGCAGAAACAGCGTGGGCAGGGTAATAGATGAAATTCTGGAAGTGAAACGGAATTATCCGCTTCAGGTTATCAAATTCTATGATGATATTTTTGTCTTTTCCGACGATGAGTGGCTCCGGGATTTCAGCAGAGAATACAAGGAAAAGATAGGTTTGCCGTTTCATTGTCTTATGCGGGCAAATCTTGTCACGGAGGAAATTGTTAAGCTGCTTAAATCCGCGGGCTGCGTATCAATGAGTATGTCCATAGAGGCGGCAAATCCGCATTTACGCAATGAAATATTAAAAAGGAATATGACGGACGAGCAGCTGTATAAAGCTTTTGATTTGTGCGTTAAATACGGCATAAAAACATTCGCCAACAGTATTATGGGTATACCTTTTTCCACAATTGAGGATGATATAGCGACGCTGGACATGAATATAAAATGCAAAGTTTCTTTAGCGGAATTCCCTATTTATTTCCCGTATCCCCGGACGGAGCTTGGGGAAATGTGCTGCGAGAAAGGATTGTTTGATGGGAATTATAGTTCGCTTCATATGTCCTACCAGTACCGTTCGCCGTTAAACTGCTTTACGGAAAAACATAAAAGTATTCAGAGAAATCTGTCTCTGCTGGGCACGGTGGTTGCGGCGTTTCCTTTTTTGAGAAACCCGGTGGTGAAGTATCTTATATACCTGCCGTACAATATTGTTTTTTACTGGCTCTATCTGCTGAGCAAAATCTATGTGGTGAAAACAAAGATATATCCTTTCCGGCTGGCCGCGGCGGATTTTTTCGGCATGATTAGCAAAAGTGTAAAAGTGGACAAGTTTAAACACGTGGTCAAAAACAAAAAAGATAATCAAAATACGGGGGGCGCTGATTGTGGATAAATTCAGAGTTGACGACCAAAAAATATTTTATTTCCCGGATAGGATAGCGCAATGGATGGAAGCCGGAAACAAATGGGAAAAGCTGAAAAAAGTGTACCCGATATACATGGAGGTGTCTCCTTCCGCAAGCTGTAATCACCGATGTATTTTTTGCGCGTTGGATTATCTGGGATTTAAAAAAAAGTTTCTGGATTTCGGCGCCTATCTGCGTTTTGTTAAAGCAGCCTCGCGAAAAGGCGTAAAAAGCATTATGTTCGGCGGCGAGGGTGAACCGCTGATGCACCCGCGTATCGGGGAAATGATCACCGAAACAAAGGGGCATGGAATAGATGTCGCCTTTACCACCAACGGTTCGCTGATGACTCCCGGTTTTTTAGATGCCAATATGTCTGATATCAGCTGGTTTAAAATCAGTTTGGACGCAGCCTCTGCAGAGACCCATGTTAAAATACATAGGACTAACAAGAAGGATTTCCATAAAATAATTAGCAACATAAAATACGCGGTAGCCTTAAAAAAGAAAAAGAAATATAACTGTTCTATAGGTGTTCAATTGCTTTTGTTAAAGCAAAATTATAAAGAAGTATTGTGTTTGGCCGAAACTGTTAAAAAAATTGGGATTGATTATTTTGTTGTCAAGCCGTATTCTCAGGGGCTATACAGCAGAAACAAACTGAAAATAGATTACAAAAAATTTAAATATTTAGAAAATCAGATAAATAAACTCTCCAACAGAAAATTCAGCTCGGTCTTTAGGGGACAGGCATTTGAAACAGCAATAGCCAAGGGTACTGACTATAAATATTGTCATTCTGTGCCGTTTTTTTGGGCATATATAATGGCGAACGGAGATGTGCACACCTGTAGTGCTTTTTTAGGCAATAAAAAATTTATCGCAGGAAATATAAAACATCAGGATTTTGATGTGATATGGGAAGGTAAAAAAAGAATGCTTAACTGGAAAATGCTGAAAAAAATGTCAATAAATTCCTGTAGACGGAATTGCCGGATGGATAAAGTTAATAACTATCTTGATAAAATACTCAATCCGGTGCCGAATCACACTTTTATATGATCCAAATGAGCAAGTTTAAAAAATCTGCTGATCTGGATAATGTTAAAATGGTAGATTTTTACAGGCAAATGCTTTACATACGTATGGTCAGCGTTGCATTGCGTCAATCGGCTTTAAAGATGGAATTGAAGTGCCCGGTTCATTTTTCTTTCGGCCAGGAAGCTACTGCTGTTGGAGTCGGAATGAATCTAAAGAAAAAGGATGCTATTGTTATTACACATAGGTCACATGCACCCTATTTAGCAAAAGGCGGTGATCTTAAGAAGATGATCGCCGAGATATATAATAAAAAGGATGGTACTTCGGGAGGGATTGGCGGGTCGATGCATTTGAATTCCCCTGAAAAAAATATTTTCTGTTCCGCTATAGTCAGCGGCGGAATATCCATTGCCGCCGGATTAGCGCTTTCTTTTCGTATGAAGAGAAAAAACAATGTGGCAGTCGCATTTTTTGGTGATGGAGCTGTTGAGGAAGGTGGGCTTAGCGAAACTCTTAATTTCGCGGCTTTAAAAAAACTTCCTATGGTTTTCTTTTGTGAAAACAATATGTACGCCGTGAATTCACATATAAGTGAAACCAAGGCTGTTCATGAAGTGTCCAGAATAGCCCGTGCTTATGATTTGCCGGCTATCAGAATTGACGGGAATAACATTTTAGAAGTTTATAAAGCTGTAAAAACCGCAGTTAACAGGGCTCGGAATTCCCGGGGATCTACGTTTATTGAAGCCACAACTTATAGGTGGCTTGAACATGTTGGGCCCAGATTCGATCATATCTCCGGTTTACGGCCGGAAAAGGAAGTCAGGAAATGGATTTCGCGGTGTCCTTTGAAATCATATGAAAAATATCTATTGAAGAAAACGATAATAAACAATAAGGAAATAAGTAAATTTAAGGTCAATATAGAGAGGCGGATAAAGGCCGCATGGGAATATATGGATAGATCTCCATATCCTAAGCTTAAGCAGCTTGAAAAAATAATATGAGATTAATATCTTATGCCGAAGCTATAAATGAAGCTACATTCCAGCTTATGGACAAAAACCCTTCCGTTTTTGTTATGGGGCTTGGTGTAACGGATAAATCGGGGGTTTTTGGCACTACTCTAAAAGCAAGAGCGAAATTTCCTGATCGGGTAATAGGTTTGCCTATTGCAGAAAACGCCATGACCGGGATCGCGCTAGGGGCCGCAGCGGGTGGTATGAGGCCTATTTTTACTCACCAGCGAATGGATTTTTTGCCTATGGCGATGGATCAAATTATTAATCATTTGGCAAAATGGAAATTCAGCATGGGCGGAAAAGGTTCCGCTCCGGTTGTAATCAGGGCAATTATAGGTCAGGGGGTGGGAGGCGGATGGGGTCAGGCTTGCCAGCATGCCCAGAGTTTGCAGGCTATATTTGCGCACATACCGGGATTACAAGTTGTAATGCCGTATACAGCTTTCGATGCTAAAGGTATGCTTATAGCAAGTGTCTGTAATGATGCTCCGGTAATTTTTATTGAACACCGTCATCTCCATGGATTAAAGGGTGATGTCCCCCGGAAAATGTATGAAGTTCAACTGGGTAAAGCAGCTAAACTAAGAACCGGTAAAGATGTGACCATAGTTGGTTTATCCGCTATGAATATAAAAATAAAAATTGCTGTGGATGAGCTTTCCAAATATGGTTTTGATGCGGAATGGATTGATTTGCGGTCTTTGAAACCCTGGGATGAGAAAATGATTTTGAAATCAGTCAGAAAAACTAAAAGATTAATAGTCGCAGATACAGGCCATAAAAGTTTCGGAGCGGGATCCGAGATTATCGCAACACTAGCTGAGAAATTAGCCGGAAAGTTAAAAGGAGTTAAAAGGATTAGCCTCCCTGATATGCCGGTTCCGGCGGGCCCCACAATTGAGAAAGAATACTATCCCTGCGCTAATGATATAATTAATGCGGTTTTTGAAATGTACGGGAAAAAACCAGTATCGAATAGAGAATATATGAAAGATTCCGAGCCTGAAGTGGACTTCAAGGAGGCTTTTTAATGGCCAGGCAGTTATTTGTGAAAGAGGTGGTGAGTTTTATTGTTCCAGTCCTAAATGAAGAAAAAAATATTAAAGATACGATTGATACTATAGAAAACAATGTCCCATATGAAAAACTGGATTATGAAATTATAATTGTTGATGGCGGCAGTATTGACAGGACGGTTGAAATAGCCAAGTCTTTTACCGAAGACAATAAAAAAATTAAGATCTATAGCTGTGGAGGAGTTAAAGGTTTCGGCCATGCTTATAAAATAGGTGTTTCGATGTCCCAAGGGGATTATATTATTTTAATCCCGGGAGACAATGAGGTTGCCGGAGAAGCTATACAAGACATACTCAATGAAGTAGGAACGGCAGATATAATTATCCCGTATTTTGTTAATCAGAATATACGCTCACTATTCAGGAGGTGTATTTCCCGGACTTTTGTTTGGATTTTAAATATGATTTCCGGTGTTAAATTGCATTACTACAATGGGACGGTGCTTTACCGCAGCAAAGTCTTGAAAGGATACAATATACGCACATCAGGTTTTGCTTATCAGGCGGAGAGCTTGATTAACCTTATAAAAGCAGGCTTCACTTATAAGGAAGTGGCAACAAAAATCCAGCAGCGCAGCAGCGGTAAGACAAAGATTTTTTCTTTTTCCAATATTACCAGTGTAATGGGGTTTTTAATTTCTGTTTACTGTCAGCAGATATCGGGCAAATTGTTTAAAAAAACTAATTATTTTTCTAAGACCAATGATTTTAGAAAAAATGGATTAAGTGAGATAAGTGTTCCTGACGAAATCAATTATATCGCTGTTTTTCTGACATTTAATTGTAATTTAAAGTGCGGTTACTGTATTAACAATTATGAAAAGGGTATATTGAAGAAAGGAAACATCTCGGGCGAACAATGGGTTCGTGGTTTAAACAGGTTAAAGTTGCGTCATAATTTACCTGTCACACTGCAGGGGGGGGAACCCACATTACATAAGGATTTTTATTATATAATTGAAAATTTAAAACCGGAAATAGAAATAGACATATTGACGAATTTACAATTTGATGCAGATAAATTCATTTCTAAGGTTCACCCTGGCCGTATAAACAGGGATTCAAAATTTCATTCTATAAGAGCAAGTTATCATCCATCAATGATGGATATTGATGAAACAATCGTTAAGGTTTCCAAACTGCAGGAAGCCGGTTTCAATATTTGTCTTTCATCTGTAGCGCACCCGGATAGTAAAGCGGAAATAGCAGAGGCAGTAGAAAAGTCAAAAAGAGCGGGAATTACATTTTTTCAAAAAGACTTATTGGGATTTTATAATGGGCAGCTTTATGGTTCATATAAATATCCGGAAGCTGTAATGTGCCAGACCAAAAAAAATGTCCGTTGCCGTACAGATGAACTTTTAATTGATCCGCGGGGAATTATACATAGATGTACCCGGGATGTTTATATAGACGCTAACCCTATCGGTTATCTGTTGGATCCGGATTTTAAAGTTGAGTACAAGTACAGGTATTGTCCTAATTTTGGCTATTGTAACCCCTGTGATATAAAATTGAAAACGAATAGGTTTCTTCAAAAAGGTCATACAGCAGTTGATATAGATTTCATTGAATGAAAAAGTATATTACATTAATTTTACTGGTTGCGCTGGGGATTTTTCTTAATTTTTTTTTAGTAGAAACTTTTCAGATAAACAGAGAAAAAAATACTTATATGACTGTTTACAGACGTGTAATACTAAACGGTTGGAAGGGATTAACTATAGAGGATAATAGATTCCCGTATTGGGCTAAAATAGGAAAACCATATGGTATTGCCAATTATTGCGGCGCCGGAGGCGTTTTTTTTGATACAAAAGAACAAGAATCTTCTCAATATGTATGTATCAAAACCAAAAAAGGAGCCGGTGTTGAGAAAATTTCTGAATTGTATCATGGCCTGGTAGAATGCTTGAGAGAAGAAGATATAGAAATACCTCAAAAACTGCATACAGCTAAAACTGCCGCCTATCTGGCACACTATATTGTCAGTATAAACCTGCCATTTTACATTGAAGGGGGTGGGGCTATGGAAAAGAAAAAAGGGATTTTTAGTATTAAAGATTGGCAAGAGCCGTTTGCCGAAGAACATAGAGCATTTGCCCGTTTTATTAAGAATAAGGGGACAGAGTACCCGGAATTGAAAACTGACAAGGTGTTGGATACCTGGCCAGGAGATATAGAAAAATATATTTGGTTTTGCGCCCTCCGCGCTAAAAATTTAGATCTCATTAAGGATTTTGGCAAATGCGGTTCACAGAGGGATATGGCTATGAAAACAGATATTGTCCTGGAAAATGCTTCCCGGGCAGTACGCACAGTTTGGATGCAGGCATATAAAGAAAGTCAAAAAGATGATAAGTAAGCTTTTGAAAAATATAAATTTAAAAGGGAATTTTTTATCGATACTATTCCTTACTGCTGTGGCTATCAGATTTTATTTTATCAATCATATGCTTGATATCATGCCCTGGAGTGATATGTTGTGTTATGACGAATATGCATTGGAAATACTTACAGGGCAAGGATATAATTCAGCATGGCCCCCTATATACATTTATCTTTTATCCGGATTGTATTATTTCTTCGGACATAATTACTGGATAGTTCAAGTCGTTCAAATTTTTATAAGTTCATTTAATTGTCTAATAGCGTATTTCATAGGGGAGGAAATATTTAATAAAAAAACAGGGATTTGGGCATGTGTGATCTCAGTTTTATATCTTGATTATATGTTTTTTGCAGGCGTAATAATGTCAGAGACATTATTTATTTTTTTTCTCTCATCATCGGTATATCTGCTTGTTAAAGGGAGCAAAAGCCGGTATGCAGAATATTATTATGCAGCAGCTGCATTCGGTTTGACGCTTTCCGCACTTACAAAATCAATGCTTTTTGGGATTATGCCGGGTATAGTAATATGGATAACAGTTAATCATTGGAAAGAGGGTATTAGAAAAGTGTCACGGAAAGTTATTATATTTTGTTCAGTTTTTATTATTACAATGCTCCCATGGAAAATCATGATTTATTATGTCCGCGGGATTGATGCCGCTGTTGTATCTTACTCAGGAATAGGTTTTTATACGGCGCATAATCCTAAAGCCAATGGGGGATATGTTAGTATGTATTTTGAGGGAAGCCCTATCAAACGTTCTATGTCATGGGCCGAGCAGAATAGAGTTTGTTGGCGCGAAGGTATTAAATTTATTTTTCATCATCCGTTTCACGAAATGTATTTGATTATATTAAGATTTACAAAACAATGGACTTTCCAAACGCATTTTTCTTACTATACCGCTTGTTACGTTAATAAAATTGTTCAAGTTTTTTTACCCATTCTTACGAATGCAGTATTGTACCCATTTTGTTTTTTAGGTATGGTTTTTTCATTCAGAAAAAAAGAAACATTATTGTTGAGCGTAATAATAGGAAGTTTTACAGGTTTATTTCTTTTTGTCTTTTCAGGTTCAACCCGGCATCATCTTGCCAGTATCCCTTTTATAATAGTATTGGCTGCATATGGAATAACTATATTTCCAGAGCTGTTTTCTAAATGGAAAATAAACGCCTTATCTTGTTTAGAAAAGAAAAAAATCCAGATCGTTGTGTTTATAGCAATAATCCTGTATGCCAATTTAACTTATCAATTAATAGTGCGTTTTAAACCTGTGATGGAGTGGCTTAGGGGATGATTATTGATCATACTTGATGTGTGTTGATCTTGATTGGATTTGGATAAGGAACATTATAGAAAGCAAATTGGAAAATATAAAATGAAGAATATATTTATTGGTTATTTAAACAGAGTATGAAAATCTCGGTTATTATTCCGTTTTACAATGAGCGGAAATATCTGAGGAAAATCATTGAAAAAGTCATGGCTCAACCCGAGGTGAATGAGATCATTGCTGTTAATGACGGTTCTAATGATGGAAGCTTGGATATAATAAAAGATATGGCTTTGAAATATAATAAACTGAAATTGGTTGATATGGATAAAAATTCCGGAAAAGGTACCGCTGTGAGAGCAGGTTTAAGACATTTGACCGGGGATATAGTCATAATACAGGATGCGGATCTTGAATATAATCCGGAAGACTACCCCCGATTGTTGAAGCCTTTCAATGACCCAACTGTGCAAGTTGTTTATGGATCGAGGATTCTGCATCGTAAAAATGAGATATCGTATTTCTCGTTTTCGCTGGGCGGTCTTCTACTGACCGGGTTAACTAACATATTGTATAACGTTAGGATAACGGATGAACCTACCGGGTATAAAGTTTTTAAAACAGACGTTTTTAAAGGACTTTTTTTGTGCAGCCGGGGATTTGAATTCTGCCCCGAAGTCACGGCTAAGATAATTAAGAGTGGGATAAAAATACATGAAGTGCCTATCTCGTATTCACCCAGAAAAATATATCAGGGAAAAAAAATAAGGTTTAGCGACGGAATTATAGCTATCTGGACTCTGCTCAAGTATAGGCTTTCATGATTAAAAAAACGGGAATACTGCTCATTGATCCGCCCTGGGAAATAGAATCTTCGCACAATATCTGGAAGAACATAGGGAGCTGTCTTCCCAGTTTAGGTCTTGCTTACATAGCATCATATCTTGAAAAAAACGGATTCGGTGTCAGTATTATAGACTGTACTGCCGAGAGAATAGGGCTGCAAAGGCTTAAAAGACTTTTTGGTTTAATGAGCCCGCCGGCATACATAGGCCTGACAGCAACCACACCTCTTATAAAAAACGCTCTTTTAATAGCGGATCTGGCAAAGGTTTTTTTCCCGAACAGTAAGGTTATAATGGGCGGCGTACATCCTACGGTTGAACCCGAGGAATCGCTTCTGAGGGAGTCTGTCGACGCTGTTGTCCGTGATGAGGGCGAGGAGACAATGCTTGAAATCGCCAGAGGTGTGCCCTTCAGGGATATACTGGGGCTGTCCTATAAGGAAAACGGGGAAATAAAACATAATCCGCCCCGTCCGTTGATAAAAGACCTCAATCAGATTCCGGCACCGGCCTATCACCTGCTTCCGATGAAGAAATATTATCCGGCGATAGGTTCTTATCACAGATTGCCGGCTATGAGCATGTTCGCGACCCGCGGCTGTCCGGGGCGCTGCACTTTCTGCTACAGGACTTTCGGCGGCAAAGTCAGAAAGCGGTCGGCGGAGAACATAATAGAGGAAGTGGCACGGCTGTATAAAGATTACGGTATCAGGGAAATTTCTTTTTACGATGATTCTTTCACAGCCTTTAAGGATGTTGTTTTCAGGTTTTGCGAGTTGCTGAAAGAGAAAAAACTTAAAATCAGCTGGTCCTGTTTTACCCGCGCAGATCTTGTGAATAAAAAACTTTTACTTGCTATGAAGCAGTCGGGCTGTCATCTGATACTTTTCGGCGTTGAGACGGGCGACGAGAGGATTATGCGAAATATTAACAAACGGATATCCCTTGATAAGGTAGTCGAGAATGTCCGGTTCGCCCGCAGGATAGGAATAGACACGAGGGCTTCTTTTATGCTGGGTAATCAGGGGGAAACGGAGGAAAGCGTACAGAAGACAATAGATTTCGCTCTTAAATTAAATCCCAGTCAGCTTCATTTTAACATAGCGACAGCTTATCCGGGCACCGAACTTTATCAATGGGCCAGGGAAAACGGGTATCTTCTGGATGAAAGCAGGTATGACTATAATATGTCAGATGTCAACCTGATTCTACCTGATATATCGCCGGAAAGGCTCAAATACTATTATAATTACGCTCACAGGAAATTTTATCTTAAACCGTCAACTATCATAAATCATATTTTAAGATTGAGGACGTTTACACAATTCGTTGAATATGTGAAGGGATTCATAGCGGTTTTATATGTATTTACGCACAAAAGATAAATCCCTGGCATATATATTTTTGGCCGCGCTTCTGCTGCGTATATGCGTCGGAGTATTTTATACGCGGACCTTTTATCCCGATGAGCAGGGATGGTTGAACATGGCTTCGGCGCTGGCATCGGGTCAAGGCTTTGTGAGTCATCTGCGGGCGCCGGGCTACATAGTTTTTCTGGCCGGAATATTTAAGATCTTTGGCGTAGGCAATATGGCCGCTGTCCGCCTTATACAGGCATTAATCGGTTCTCTGCAGGTGGTTTTTATCTATTTTCTCACATTTAAAATTTTCAGGAGAAGGCTGCCGGCATATATAGCGGCGGGTTTGCTGGCCGTTTATCCGTACCTTGTATTTTATTCATCACACGCCTTATCGGAAACGCTTTATTCTTTTCTTTTGACCATTTCGGCTTTTTACATATACCGTATGGCCGATGAAGGTCATGGCCTAAGGAGTTCTGTTGCGGCTGGTATACTAGCGGCTTTTGCCGCGCTCACAAAGTCCACTGTGCTGGCGGTTGCACCTTTTATCGTGTTATGGTTTATATTGAACAATGTGCCCGCGAAAAAAATATTTTTTTTCTTTCTGTCAGGCCTCGCCGTGATGGCGCCGTGGACAGTCAGGAATTATAATAAATTCGGCGGCCTGTTCCCTGTTACCCCGTCAGGTTCTTACCTTTTTCAGGCATATAACAAAGAAACGATGAGGCTCGAAACCGAAACAAGGCAGTTGAAAGATGTCAGATGGTATACAGAAGAATATCTGGAGATTGAGAAACTGCCTGTTCTTGCCGCGGATAAGGAATACCACAGAAAAGCTTTGGCGTTTATCAGGAGTAACCCCTCAACGGTTCTGAAGCTTATGCGAATGAGGTTTTCTCATTTTTGGCGGGCATACCCCGCTACAAAAAGCGGTTTTCAGAAGTTGTCCGCTCTTGTCACATCCGGGCCGGTACTTTTTTTGGGGCTTGCGGGTATGCTGCTTTCGGCCGGGTTATGGAAAAAAACTATGTTGTTAATAGCCTTGATTTTTACCTTTAATGCCGCGCATATGGTTTTTTTGTGCACACTGCGATACAGAATACCCATTGATCCGTTTTTTATGATTTTTGCAGCCTTTACGGTGGAGCGTTTAATAGTTACAATGCGGGAGCGCTGGGCAAAAAAAGAGAGAGGTATTCAGGCGATAGAAGATAATTAATATGAACAAAAAACAGTGGTTTATCGTTGTATGGATTTTGGCGGTCTATATTGATTATTATGTCAGGTTTTTCAGAGATCCATATATGACTCCGTTTCTTAAAAAGTTACTGGATAAGGCGGCGCTATGGTAATTATTGATTTGTTTTGCGCGGGCTTTATTTTCTTAATCGCTATTTCCGCCGGCAAAAAAATATTTAAATGGTTAAGATGCAAATTTAACTCAACTGCCGAGAATAATTTATTCTCTCTTGGCATAGGGCTACTAATTGTGGCTTATGGAACATACGGTCTTGGTGTCTGTGGACTCTTATACAAAAGAATATTTTATCCAATTTTTTTTATTTCAGCCATTTCTTTATTCCCGGAAATTAAACAGATAATACTGGAAATCAAAGAGTATATTAGCGGATGGAATTACAGGGATTTAAGTAATGAGAGTAAGTTTTTTATTGTTCTTCTTTCAACAGTTGCTATTGCCAACTTCTTTTTCAGTTACGCCCCCCCCGCCGGAGAAGACGGACTCCATTGCTATTTGTTTCATCCTATGAGGTTTGTCCGGCAGCATTATATTGCCGTGGATTTGGACTTTGATTTTACTCAATTTTTCCCTCTTTTAGTTCAAATGCTTTATACTCTTGGGATGGTACTTAAAGGAGTGATGGTAGCTAAACTTATTGTTTATTTCCTGGGGATTAGTATCGCTTGCGGGGCATATTTTTTGACAAAACAATTTATTGGGAAGAGATTTGCTTTGCTGGCCGCGTCAATTTATTACACAATGCCGCAAGTCACCGGATTGTCAGGTGTAACACGGGTTAATTTCGGTCAAATTTTTTATACTTTACTGGCGGCGTGGGCTTTCCTGAATTATGCAAATAACAGCAATAAACGGCAAAACTTTTATCTCATGGCAATAATGTGCGGAGCCGCATTTTCCGCCAAATATCAGGGAATGAGCGCTATTGTGACGGGAGTTATTTTGATATTTTTTTGGCAAGTTTTTATGCTACGAATATCTCTTCGGCAGGTAGCAAAAGAATTGGTTATATTTCTTCTGGTCAGTTTCAGTTTATGGATACCGTGGTTTGCAAGAAATTATTTTGCTACAGGGAGCCCTGTTTATCCGCTTTATTTAATTAAAGCATTGCCTTTTGGGGAAACAGCCATGTTACTTGGCAAACTAATGACATTATCTCCTTTTGAGAGGCTAGTTAAATTTCTTCTCTTTCCGCGGAATTTGGCATATGGCGGTCTGATTAATGGCAGCGGACCGATGTTGTTGGCTTTTATTCCGCTTTTGTTGTTTGTTAATGATATATCGAGGGAAATTAAAATCTTATTTTCTTTTGTTGTTTTAATGAGTATAATCACGATGGCGGGAATTTCGGTTTCCTTATCGGATCTCTGGTTGCATTTTTCTCCTGCCCCCCTCGTCTTTTCCATAATTACTGCGTATGCGATTATTAGAATATGCGAAATGCAGAAAAAAAGCGTGCGGCTATTTATATATGCCGCGGTTATAATCGCTTTAATTTTTCCCAACGGTGTGCTGAGTTATTATTTCGGATTTAAAAGACTGCCCTTTTTTATGGGCTTTCAAACAGCCGAAGAATATATTCAAGAGGAATGTGCTCCTGAGATGGAGATAAGTTTTGTGGAATTCTGCAATAAAAATTTACCTGAAGATACGACAATATTAGGGATATCGGGTTTTGCCGTCCAGGCGGCTTATTATTATCAGATGAAGATATTCCCGGCCAAACGTGAGCAGATTGGCTTAGACAATCCCGAAGAAATTCTGAATTTTTTAAATAATAAAAAAATTGAATATGTTTTTTTTCACCAAAGAGAGTATAGCCGCAATCCAGATGGGTCATTTACGAATAAGACAATTCCTTTCTTTAAGTTCAACTGGTTCAAGAACCAAACTGTTCTTGAGCATTTTCAGTTGATTTACAGCGAAAAAGATAGGGTATATCTTTATAGATTAGTAGGATGAAGATATTGCTTGTTAATCCGTCTTCTGAAAGCGTTTATGAAAATTCAAAAATAAAAGCAGGTGTGCCGTGTTCCCCTATGCTGAGCTTGGCTACTGTCGCGGCTTCTGTAACGCCAAGCCACGATGTGAAAATATTTGACGCCAATATATTTGAAAACCCGTATGAGCGGCTGAAAGAAGATATAATAATTTTTTCGCCTGATTATTTGGGCGTAACATTTACGACGCCGCTTTTTAAAGAGATGAAAAAAAGCGTGGAGATAGCGAAGGGAATAAAGCCCGGGATAATAACGATCGCCGGAGGTGCGCATGCGTCTTCCATGCCGAGGGACACACTTATGTCCAGCTCTTTGGATATTGTGGTGGTCGGCGAAGGTGATTTCGCTTTTTCCGAAATTGTCGACGGGCAAAAAATTGAAACAATAAAAGGGATATTCTACAAAAAAAACGGTGAGATAATAGAGAATCCTCCGCGTGAGCAGATTAAGGATCTTGACATATTGCCTTTTCCCGCATGGGGGCTTTTTGATCTGCGGAAATATAGTTCAGGAGAACTTCTTTCCAGGAAAACGCCGGCAGGTTGGCTTGAAACCTCCCGCGGCTGCGTTTTTGGCTGCGCTTATTGCAATAAAAGTGTGTTCGGATATAATTTCCGAGTAAAGAGCGCGTCCCGGGTTGTGGCGGAAATTGAACATATGCTCAATGCCGGTTTTAAGGAAATACATATTGCCGATGATGCTTTTACGACGAATATCAAAAGAGCAAAGGATATATGCGCGAGAATCATAGAAAAAGGGCTGGTATTTCCGTGGGCGACCGTAACAGGCATCAGGATAGACGGTGTTGACAGGGAGTTGCTCGCGTTGATGAAAAAAGCGGGATGCTACAGGGTTTACTATGGCATAGAATCGGGGAATCAGAAAGTGCTGGATAATATTCATAAAGGCATTAAACTTGATCAGGTAAGAGAAGTTGTCCGGATTTCAAAAGAGGAAGGGCTGGAGGTATTCGGATTTTTTATGATAGCGCTACCGGGGGAAACCGAAGCGACAATGAAAGACACTATAAAATTCGCTAAAGAACTTAACCTTGATATGGCGAAAATGAGCATAACCGTCCCTCTGCCCGCGACAAAGCTTTATGAAGAATTAAAGCGGGCGGGCAAAATAAAAACGGATGACTGGTCTAAATACAACCTCTACTCAATATCGGATATATTCGAACATCCCAATTTGTCTTGGGATTTAATTGAAAAATACTATAGAAAATTTTATCTGGAGTTTTATTTCCGGCCATCTTTTATTGTAAAATATGCGCTTGGAGCTCTGAGAAGAGGAGAAATATTCAGAGATATAAAGTATCTGCTGGATACAAAATGGTAATATGGAAGCTATAAAATGTGAAATTTGCGGCGAGAACAAGTCGTTCGTGTTTGGCTCCGCGAAATGTCCCGACGGCACGATGGATCGGGTTTTTACGATTCATAAATGTGCGAATTGCGGTTTTGTGTTTCTCTCCCCAATGCCCTCGCGCGATGAAATGGCCGCTTTTTATTTTGACGAATACTATGGGAATAATTCAGGAGTGTCAGGCAATCTTTCGGCAACAATATTTTCGCTGTTTCGTTTTTTGAGGGGAAAAAGAATTTATAGGTACAAAAAAACGGGGAGAATCCTGGATGTCGGTTGCGGCGATGGAAGTTTTCTTAATCTGATGAAACTCTCCCGTTGGGAAGTTGCCGGCGTGGAGACGGCCGAGACTGGTATTAAGCGCTGCGCACAAAAAAAAATCAATGCCCAGCACGACATAAATTTCCCGGATGAATATTTTGACGTTATTACATTGTGGCATTCATTGGAACATATAGAAAATCCGCCGGGAATTTTAAAAAAGCTTTATAGGGTTTTGTCAAAAAAAGGAAAGCTGATTATATCCGTACCGAATATAGAGAGTATGGAATATGTTTTGTTTAAAAGATCTTGGTTCCATCTTGATCTTCCCAGGCATCTGCGCCATTTTTCGCCTGGAACCTTAAAAAAACTTCTCCTGAAGGCGGGTTTTAGAACGCTCAGAATAAGCCATTATTCTTTTGAATATAATCCCTATGGATTGTTTCAGACAATAGCGAATGTTTTCACCCCGGAATTCAATTTTTTCTATAACACTGTCAAAAGAAATCAACCCTGCCGCCATCAGGTTTTTTTAAATACGGTGGCAACTTTACTGACGGTTGTTGTCTTTGCGCTTCCCGCTTTTTGTTTTTCTTATGTTTTTTCTTTTTTCAAGAGAGGAGGGGTTATACATCTGTATGCTGAAAAAATTTCTTAAAAACTGTATTCTCGGGAGGATGGGGCTTTACAGCTTTCTGATGCTGTTTTTTGGGATAGCTCTTTATGTTTTAAGCAGAATTTATTTTTGTGTTTTGCAGGAAAGTTTCCCCCCTGCGATATTAACCCCATTGATCTCGCTTATAGTGATAACAAGTTTTTTGTTTGTGACGGATATAATCGTGCTTAGGAATTTGGTGATCACGAAAGAAGAAATAAGGGTGAATCCAATCGCGGGGAAAAGTGTTTCGGTTGGCATGACAGCGTATAATGACGAGGAATGTATAGGCCGCGCTGTGGCGGATTTTGTTAAAGAGCCTGTTGTCAGCAAAGTGACGGTGGTGGACAACAACAGTTCCGATAGTACGGGAGCAGAAGCCGCTGCCGCGGGCGCTGTCGTGGCGCTTGAAAAGAAGCAGGGCTATGGATATGCGTGTATGAGGGCTTTGGAAGAGGCGTCCAAGAGCGGTGATATAATCGTTTTGGTGGAGGGTGACGAAACTTTTTCAGCAGGCGACCTAAGGAAATTATTGCCATATTTGGAAAATTGCGATATGGTCATCGGCACAAGAACAACAAGAGAATTGAACAGTCCCGATTCTCAGATGGATTGGCTGATGGTGCTCGGAAATATTCTCGTGGCGAAACTTATGCAAATAAGGTTTTGGGGGATTAGATTTACCGACATGGGGTGCACATATAGGGTTATGAGAAAAGACGCATATGAAAAAATTAAATCTAAACTCACCGTGGGTAAAATACATTTCCTTCCGCATATGCTGATTCAGGCGCTTAAATCGGAATTAAAAGTTATAGAAGTGCCTATAACTTTTAGAAAAAGAGCGGGTAAATCCAAGGGCGTCGGTAATAAAAAATTAACCGCTATAGTCGTCGGGATAAGAATGATTTTACTGATTCTTTTCTCATGAAAGCCGGCGGATTTAATGAGTTTTACGGCAACATTATTCCGTTAAATTTACGCGCGGATTTTTCGTGAGGTAATTCAATAGCGGGCTTAGGGATTTGACGCCTATGGATTTTTACTTGAATAGAGATCCTGCATCCGGGTGACAGATGGGGTGTTTTTTGATATTCTCTTGGTAGAAAAATGGGGCAAAGGATGCCGGGCAATCACATAGACAATAATGTCGATTGTCTATGTCAGGCAAAGGAAAATTTGAGGGAGATGATCAAATGAGGATAGCGGAAAAGCTGGCGGCTTCGGCGAGGGGCGTTTCTTTTGAGTGCTTCCCGCCGAAAACGGAGAAGGGGCGGAAGAACCTTTATTGTGCGCTAGCCGAGCTTGAAAAATACAGGCCTCTTTTCGTGTCCGTGACATACGGCGCGGGCGGCGGAAACAAGGACACGGCCGTGGGAACGGTTCTGTCGCTAAAAAAAGATTTCTCATTTGAGGTCATGCCCCATCTGACATGCATAGGCGCGCCTGTCGGGGAAATAAACCGGATACTGGATACATATAAAGCCGCTGGCATAGAGAACATCCTCGCTCTGCGCGGCGATCCGCCTGCGGCACTTGAGAGTTTTGACGAGTCAGAAGGCATTTTTCCCCACGCCTCGGATTTCATAAAGCACATCAGAAAAGAATACGGCTTTTCCTGCGGCGCGGCCGTTTATCCCGAGGGGCATTTTCAGTCCGCATCCCTTGAGGATGATATACTGCACAGCGCCGAAAAGTTCAGCTCCGGCGCGGACTTCGGCGTCAGCCAGATGTTTTTTGACAACAGCTATTATTATGATTTTTTGGACAGACTGGACAAAGCCGGTATAAAAACGCCGGTTCTTCCGGGCATAATGCCCATACTGAATTTTGAGAAGATCAGGGAGCTCGCCGCTTCCTCGGCGAAGGTGACGATACCCGCGAAACTGGAGCAGATCATGGGCCGTTACAGCGATCCGGATGATATCAGAAAAGCGGGCATAGATTACGCATCCCTCCAGTGCGCGGATCTTCTGAAAAACGGGGTGAAATTTTTTCATTTCTTTATGATGAACAGGTCCGAGTCGGCCGCGCGCATAATAGAAAACGCCGGTATTTTATGAAATACAAGTATCTCTTCGGGCCTGTCCCGTCGAGACGGCTCGGCCTATCGCTGGGAATAGACCTTGTCCCGCTCAAAACATGTTCTTTTAACTGCGTTTACTGCGAATGCGGGGCCACGACGGCCCTGACAGTCTCCCGCGGGGAATATGTGCCCGCAAAGCGTGTGATAGAGGAACTCGATGATTTCCTGTCAGGGAAACCCGATCTTGATTTCATCACCTTCGCCGGCTCCGGCGAGCCCACACTTCACAGCCGCATAGGCGATATCATTTCGTTTATTAAAGATAATTATCCGCGATATCCTGTCTGCGTCCTCACAAACGGTTCGCTTTTCCATCTTAAAAGCGTCAGGGCCGCTCTCATGAGGGCGGACAAGGTCATTCCTTCGCTTGACGCGGCGTCTGTGTCCGCGTGGAAAAAACTGAACCGCCCGCACCGGGCGCTTGATCTGAAAAAATTGATAAATGCTCTGGGAATGTTCGGAAAAGATTATGAGGGGGATTACGCTGTGGAAGTTTTTATCGTGCCCGGCGTGAATGATTCGGGGGAAGAACTTTTAAAACTTAAAAAGGCGCTCATGAAAATAAAGCCTTCATCCGTTCAGCTCAATTCTCTTGTCAGGCCCGGCGCTGAAACATCCCTCAGGGGCGCGTCACAGTCGGAGCTGAAAAAGATCGCGCGCTTTTTCGCTCCGCTCAAAGCGGAGCTCGCGGGAAGGCCTGTGAGGAAAATATCGCCGGCCTTTAAGAAAGGCCTCACCCACAAGATATTGTCGGCCGTATCGCGCCGGCCTCTCACGCTGGAAGATCTCGCCGCCGTTACCGGTTTGAGGATAGTTGAACTGGCCAAAATCGCCGATGCCCTGAGGTCTTCGGGGCGTGTTGTTTTTATAAAACAGGGCCGTAAAAACTTTATAAAAAAAGCGGAAAAGAAAATGGAGAGAAGGGAGCAAGGTGGAAAATAAATTATTTGACACGGTTATCATAGGCGGAGGCCCCGCGGGCCTTTCCGCCGGCATTTACGCCGCGCGGGGCGGCCTTGAAACCATATTGCTCGAAAAAGCCGCTGTTGGGGGTTTGGCCATCCTCACCGATAAGATAGAGAATTATCCGGGTTTTCCGGAGGGCATAAACGGCGCTGAACTGATCATGCTTTTTGAAAAGCAGGCCCGCCGCTTCGGCGCCCGGATAGAGAGCGCTGAGGTCAAGGATGTGAGGCCGCTTCCCGAAGGCGGTTTTGAGGTCATCAGCTCATCCGGTTCTTTCAAAACACTTTCGGTCATAATAGCATCAGGAACTCTTCCCAGAAAACTCAATGTGCCCGGGGAAAAAGACTTCACCGGCCACGGCGTTTCATACTGCGCCACATGCGATGGGCCTTTTTTCAGGGATAAAACGGTCGCGGTCACAGGGGGAGGTGACGCGGCCGTTGAAGAGGCCCTTTTTCTCACCCGCTTCGCTTCAAAAGTATATCTCATACACCGCCGCGAGAGGCTTCGCGCGGCCGCTTCCATAAGAGAAAGCGCTGAAAAAAATGATAAGCTGGAATTCGTGTGGAATTCCGTGTTAAAAGAAATCCGTGGTTCAAGTGCCGTTGAGAGTTTGAAGATAGAGGATGCCAAAAGCGGCGCCGAAAGAGAAATTAAGTGCTCCGGCATCTTTATTTTTATAGGTTCGGATCCGGCGACGGATGAATTTGGCGCTCTCGCGGAAAGAGACGAAAAGGGATACCTCAAAACAGACGCGGATTTGATGACGTCTAAGAAAGGAGTTTTCGCCTGCGGAGATTGTGTGAAACAATCTCTTTTTCAGGTTGTCACAGCCTGCGCGTCCGGAGCCACCGCCGCTTTTTCAGCGGCTAAATATGTTGAAAAAATAAAGGGAGAAGCGTATGAATAATTTTGAAGCCTTTGAAAAAAAAGACATGCTTTTGAGAATTAAAACCGAACTCCGTCATCACGCGCCCTTTACAGCCGCCGGAGCGGCTTCGGGAATTATTTTGATGATTATTTTCAGTAAAATAAGTTCCAACGCCGCCTTGAATATTTTTCATGTGTTTCATCCCGGTCATGTTTTTTTGAGCGCGCTTGTCACCTCATCCATGTACCAGCTGCATAAATGCGGAAAGTTAAAGGAGAAATGCTCATTGCTGGGGCTTTTGGCAATAGGATATATCGGTTCCGTCGGTATTGCCACGTTAAGCGATTCACTTATTCCATACATAGGAGAGTGGCTGCTCGGCCTTCCGAACAGGGGTATGCATGTGGGTTTTATAGAAGAGTGGTATATTGTCAATCCTTTGGCGCTTGCTGGAATAGCCGTCGCGTATTTCAGCCCTTCAACGAAGTTTCCCCATGCGGGGCATGTTCTCTTAAGCACATGGGCTTCGCTTTTCCATATGATCAGCGCCGGAGGGAATATGGGTGCAGGCTCTTATGCTGTTGTTTTTGTATTTCTTTTTATAGCTGTGTGGATTCCCTGCTGCGTGAGCGACATCGTATTTCCTCTTTTGTTTGTAAAAGAGTGAAGAAGAAATTTTATTTTTTTCCGCTGATTTTTATTTTCTGTGCGGCGGGGATAAAACTTCACAGAGCCGAATACTGGATGAAGTCCGCCGGAAAATCCGTACAATGCGTTCTCTGCCCGCGGCGCTGCGTGATTTCCGACGGGCAAAGGGGCTTTTGCACATCAAGAATAAATAAGGGGGGTGAGCTTTATTCACTGACCTACGCCCGCCCTGTTGCCGCGGCTATGGATCCGATGGAGAAAAAGCCTTTTTTTCATGTTACCCCGGGTGAGGAGGTTCTATCCATAGCGACCGCCGGATGCAACATGAGATGTCTTTTCTGCCAGAACTGGAGGATATCCCAGACGCCGCCGGACGAAGCGTCGTCAATGCAAATGAGCCCGCGGGAAGTTGTTGACACAGCTTTGAAAAAAGGCAGCCGCTGGATAGTATACACTTATACCGAACCGACGGTTTTTTACGAATACATGTTTGATATATGCCGTGAGGCGAAAAAAGAGGGACTCAAAAACGCCATGCATTCCTGCGGCTACATTAATCCGGAACCGCTTAAAGAACTTCTCAAATACATGGATGCTGTTAACATTGATCTCAAGGGATTCAACGCGGATTTTTACAGAAAAATGGGCTCGTTTGCCGATATTGAAGCTGTTCTGGAAACTCTGAAAATAATTAAAAAATCAGGCGTGTGGCTTGAAATAACGAATCTTGTTATTCCAGGGCAAAACGATTCGCCGGAGGATATAAAAAGAATGTGCGAGTGGATAAAGAAAGAGTTAGGGCGGGATGTGCCGCTTCATTTCAGTCGGTTTTATCCGGCTTACCGTCTGAAAAATCTTCCTCCCACTCCCGCCGGAACGCTTAAGACCGCACGCGCTATAGCGCTTAGAGCGGGTCTTAATTATGTGTATATAGGGAACGCGCCTGAGCTTGCCGCCGAAAACACCTTGTGCCCGGGCTGCGGGCGAACGGTTGTTAAAAGAATAGGGTACAAAGTGACGTCTAATCACATAAAAGACGGCAGATGCGCTTTTTGCGGCCACAAAATAGCGGGAATGTGGGAGATAAACGAAAAAAAGCCTCCGGCGGGGAACCCAGCGAGGGACGGTGCTTTACAATAAGAAATTTCCATGTTGCGGAAGGGAGATGAGAAAAAATATTATAGCGCTGAAGGCAGGGATTCTGATTGAGCCGGATATACTGAAATGATAACGGTTCTTCTGCAGTTGTTTGCAATCGGATTCATGCTGAATTTCGCCGGGCCCTGCGCTTTCGTCTGCTCGCCGTTGGCGTCTTTGTGCGCGGCCGGCACTTCAAATAATAATAAAAAAGGTATCATAGCGCTGCTGCTTTTTCTTTCGGGGCGTCTTGCCGCCGCTCTGATATACGGAGTTTTAGCGGGAATATCTTCGGGGGCGATAAGAACTGCTCCCGCCGTTTACGGCGGTGTTATAGAATTTTTAACGGCGTTTTTTTTTATAGCGGCCGCGCTTTTACTGTTCATCGGAAAATCCGGCTTTATCTGTAGAGATTCGTTTCTGAAAAATTCGGGTTTCTTTACGGGAGGTTTTCTTATAGGGCTTCTGCCGTGTCCGCCGTTTGTTGCCGTTTTTTTGGAGATTGCGCTGGTGTCGCAAAGTGTCACACAAGCCGTTTTTTACGGTTTTTCTTTCGGCGCCGGATTATTTGTTTCAGGCTTTATTGTTATGGCGTCTCTCACCGGGGTTATGGGTTTTTCCGCATCAGCGGCGGCGGACTCCGTTAAGGTCAGAAAATTGTTAAGAATATTATGCGCGCTGTTTCTTATTTTTGCGGCTGTTAAAAGAATTATTCCATGAACTCCCCGCATGCCATTTCGCGCCTCGCCGCGTGTCGTTTTTCCCGCACCTATTCGATCCAACCTGGCGCTTGCAATTTATTGATAGATTATGAAATTGTCAAGACCTGAGCCGTTCTTTTTCGGCCTTGCGGCGATGGGCGCTCAGATAATTTTTTTGAGAAAGTTCCTTACCTTGTTTTACGGGAACGAACTTTCAGCGGGCATAACGCTTTCTTTATGGCTTTTGATAACGGCGCTTGGCACTGCGGCGGGCAGGCGTTTTTTGCGGCCTTCACATCCCGAGCGAGAGGCTTTAAAAATTATATTCGCTTTCGCATTTTTTCTTCCGGCGACTCTTATATCAGCCGATTTTCTCTGGTCAGTGGGTGGGGCGGCTTCAGGAGAAATTTTTTCTCCCTTGTTTATGCTCTCGGCAGTTTTCTTTCTTCTTTTTCCATGCTGTTTTCTGGCGGGGGCGCTGTTCCCGCTTTTTTGCGCATCCCGGCTCGGCGAAAAACATGTGTCCGCCGGAATTGTTTACGCGCTGGATACCGCGGGCACCGCCTTCGGCGGTATTGCGGCGTCTTTTTTGCTTGTCCGTTTTTTCTCTCCTCTTCAATCCGCATGGCTGCTCAGCGGTCTTATTTTCTTTCTTCTGGGAATTGGAGCGTTTTCCCGTGACGTCTTCGTCCGAAGAAGCCGTCTTAGGTGCGACGGGAAATTGAGCATTTCTAATTTTTCAAAACTCATGTTTGTTGTTTTGACCGCCGCTTATGCACTGGGCATTCCTTCCCGCATAGAAAAATTTTTTATCAAAAAGCACTATGCCGCATACAACGTTATAATAAGCGCGGATTCAATTTATGGCAATATAACACTTATAGAAAGGCAAGGGCAGCTGTCTTTTATTAAAGACGGAAGCTACGATTTCAGCTTTCCCAGCGGAAATATAGACTGTTATACCGCTTATGTTCCTCTTCTACAGACCCCGAACGCTGCAAAAGCTCTTTTTATAGGAGGAGATCCCGGCGCGGCCCGTTGGGCGCAGCGTTTTCCTCTGAAAGAAATAATATATGCCCAGCAGGATACAAAGCTTACGGAGCTTTACGAACGATGGGCTTCCTCCGGCGCTTTTGGCGGCAGGCTGCGTCTTGCCGCGGGAGATTCGCGGGAACTCGTAAAAAGAAGCGTCTCGGAATACGACTGTGTAGTTGTTAACGGTTCTCTGCCGCTAAACGCAGGGGATAACAGATTTTATACGATTGAATTTTTCGCTCAGGCCAAAAGGGCTCTGAAAGAAGGCGGGCTATTGTCTTTAAGCACGGAAGCGTCGGGGGATTATTTAAGTCCGCCGCAGGCGGCGGTTCTTTCGTCGCTGTATAAATCCCTTTCTGCTGTTTTTAAAAATGTGCAGGTCATCCCCGGAGAGAAGACTCTTTTTTTGGCTTGCGACGGCGGTATTGATATGAATTACGGGAAGCTTCTTCAAAATGCGGGAATGGAAGATGACGCCATAGCCGGCATAATTGTCTCAAACGCCAGTTCTTCCAGACTGAAATGGATGCAGGATGCTATATCTTCGTCCTCCGCCGGGGAAAATAGGGATTTTAAGCCGCTGGCCTATTATTACGGTTTCTTCATTTGGCTGGAAACTTTCGGACATTTATTCGGAAAAACTTTTCTGCCGGCAGGCGCTCCTGCGGGGGCAGTGTTTCTTTTTGCACTTGTTTTTATTACGGCGGTGGCCGTTTTATCCGGACGGAAAACCGGAGCCGTGCTCTTTGCAACGGTGGTTACGGGGTTTTCCGCGCTTTTTTTTCAGATTCTGCTGATGATAGTTTTTCAGATAATTTACGGGCAGCTATATTACAGGATAGGGATTTTATCCACTTTTTTTATGGCGGGAATGGCGGCGGGAAGTTTTGCCGGCAGTAAAAAAAACATTTCCCGCGGCAAAGCTTTTTCCGCGCTTCTGAAAGTACAGGCGCTTTATATTTTTTGTCCGCTGCTTTTTATTTTTTACACATCGAGCTTTTTTGAGGGGCACGCGGTTTTTACGGGGAGATTCGCTTCTTTTTTTATGCTGTTCCCTTTTATTTACGCTTTTCCGGCCGGATTGTGTTTTTCTCTATCTGCCCGGCTGAAAGGCGGGGAAAATTTTTCGGGAAGGCTTTACGCCGCTGATCTTTCAGGCTCCGCTCTCGGCGCCGCTCTGGGAGCGGCAGTTTTGATACCGGCGCTGGGAATATACAAGAGCTGTCTTCTGGCAGCCGCTCTGAATCTGATTGCCTTAATCCGTCTTTTTTCTTATAATCAGGAAGGAGGGTAAATATGGACAGGGTTTTATTAGCGGCATTATTTTTTCTTTCTTTTTCCGCGTGCCGCGTCAGTGAGAACGGCGGAAACGCTTCCACCCGGAGTTCTGTGAACGAGCCCCGCGCTGCGGCCGCCGGCTTTTCGCTTCCGTCGGTAACCGGCGGTACTGTCAGCCTCTCCGAACTGAAGGGGAAGGTTGTGCTGATAGACTTCTGGGCGACATGGTGCGGCCCCTGCGTTTATAAGATACCCGCGTTCATCAATCTGAAAAACAAATATGCCAAAGACGGTTTTGAGATCATCGGCCTTTCCGTTGACAGGGGCAGATCGCAGATGACTGGTTTCATCAGGGAAAAGGGGATAAATTATCCCATAGTTTACGCCGACGCGGAACTTCAGGAAAAATATGGTGGGATAAGGGGGATCCCCACGACTTTTTTTATAGACAAAAAGGGGCGCATAGCCGAGAAAGTGGTGGGCGGTAACGAAGAGATTTTTTTTGATAAAAAAATAAAAGATCTGCTTATGGAGGAGGAATAAAATGGACGAAAAAATAAAAACGGAGATGGAAGAGACGGGTGAGAGACTGAAAGAATTTTACGAAAAGGCGAAGGTTTTCACCAAAGATGTCGGCGGCAGGATATCAAAGCAGGCGGGGATACAAAAACTGAACATAGATGCCCTGAAACTTAATGATAAGCTTGAAGCGTCTTACAGGGAACTGGGTGAGAAGGTTTTCGCGTATTTCAAGAAAAATCCGCCCGCTTGCGCCGAGATAAAAAAACTTATAGCAGGCATCAAATCGCAGAACACCGCAATAAAGAGTTTGAAGGCGAAGATCTCAAGACAGAAAAAGTCCTGAGAGCGGTTTGCGCGGCCGCTTGCTAAAAATAATTTTCTTATATAGAATACCGCAATGAAAAACAGCCGGCTGACGGTTGTCTTTCACGAAGATTGATTTTTATGGGGGTGTAGCTCAGCTGGGAGAGTGCTTGCATGGCATGCAAGAGGTCAGGGGTTCGATCCCCCTCACCTCCACCATACGCCGTTTTCGGCATTTCTGTCAAAAAATTTCGGTGAGCACGGCTCACCTTTCTTTTCGGAATTTCCGGAATCCCCCTCTGAAAAAAAC